>CAZEIB010000025.1:13769-14940 GCA_964511785.1 uncultured Oscillospiraceae bacterium | reverse complement strand
AAACCATTATTAAAACCTGTGGAAAAAGCTTTTTACGATTTTTAGGAAGAATCGGCTTTCCTTTTTCCAACTTTTCCGGTCTCAAACTTTATCTTCGCATGAAAAAGCATGGTCAGCCTCTCCCAAATGCCCTTAATACAACGGAAAAACGAAAAGAAAAAATTATTGTCTCTTTAACCAGCTATCCTGCTAGAGACATGTCTACAGCCTTGGTGTTACATTGTTTAGAAAAACAAACTGTAAAGCCAGATAAAATTCTTTTAGTTTTAGCCAAAGAACAATACCCTAATGAAAAAGTTCCCGGTTTTTTAAAGAAACATGAAAAAATTTCCGGAGTTGATATTGTTTTTATGGAAGATTTGCGTTCCCATAAAAAGTACCATTATGCCCTAACTCATTACCCTGATGATATTATTATTACCTTTGATGATGACCTCTACGTTTCTTCCCAAGCTATTGAAATGCTCATGGCTTCTTATCAAAAACATCCAAAAGCCATTAACACCTTATACGCCCATGGCATTCGATTCACTTCTCAAAAAAAGCCCTATCCTTATGTGCAATGGTATCGTAGTCTCCTAACCCCTGTAGATACCCCCTCTATGAAAATATTGCCATTAACAGGTGGAGGAACCCTTTATCCTCCCGGTTCAATCCATACTGAGGCTTTTAATATTCCTAACATGAAGAAACTATGTTTCCATGCCGATGATTTATGGATGAAAGTAATGGCTGTTTTAAACAATACACCAACGGTTTTAGTTAAGCCTTTCGATTTTCTTGATTATATTGAAGGCACTCAAGAGGATAGCCTGTGGACCATTAATGTAGCAGAAAATGACAAACAGTTTAAGGAAGTCTTAAATGTTTATAATCACCACCCCTCTTTGAGTCAACCCCTTATTGACACCATGACTTTTGACTTGGGCCATTCTTCCCATATCTATTCTTCCAGAGGTTAACCAAATTCAAATATTCTATAGAAGGAGAAATTTATCATGAAACTTGGTATTAGCAGTTATTGCCTATCCCCTTACCTACGTCGCGGAGAAATGACCATTTACGAAGTAATTGACTGGGCTAAAAAGCAAGGAGCCCTTCATTTGGAATTGGTTCCTTTCGGTCTTCCCCTTCTTAAAGAAGATGGATCTATTGATGTTGATTATGTGAA
>CAZEIB010000025.1:537-13759 GCA_964511785.1 uncultured Oscillospiraceae bacterium | reverse complement strand
CATGCTCAAAAAGTAGGTATGCCTTTGTCTTCTTTCTCTCTTAATGCCTGTGTCATTAAACCCACCCAAGAAGAAAGAGAAGCTGAACTTAAACGTATTAAAACTTACATGAACCTTTGTAAAATGTTGGGGATTAAAAAAATGCGTCATGATACTTGTAGTGGTCAGCATCCTGATGGAATGAATACCCCTGAACAATTTGAAAAAGATTTTCCGGTATTTGTTGAAGCCATTCAGCATTTAGCCGATTATGCCGCCTCTATTGGTTTAAGTACTACTTTAGAAAATCATGGTTTATATGTAAATGGCGCTGATCGGATGATTCGTTTGTTATTAGCCGCTAACAGGCCAAATGTTGGTATGACCCTTGATGTAGGAAACTTTTTATGTGTTGATGAAGATCCTGTAATTGCCGTTTCTAAATGTCTTCCCTACGCTGATGTGATTCATATGAAAGATTTTTATGTGCGCCCATATGAAAACATGCTTCCCCAAAAAGGAATGTATGTAGAGGGGCCTATCAAAGGGCCTCAAAAGCCTCCCATTACCCCTGAAGACTATCAAAGAATGCCCTTAACCTTGGGTTATGTAGGTACAGCCAGCAAAAACACCATTCTTCGTGGTGCTATATTAGGACAAGGTGATATGGATATTCCTAAAATTATCTATATGGTTAAAAACGCAGGCTATGACAAAGAAATTTCCATTGAGTTTGAAGGAATGGAGGACAACAAAGCCGCTACAGAGTACTGCTTAGACACTGTAAGATATTTTTGGGATAAATAACATCATCAAAAAAGAGCCTGTTCAATCAAGCTCTTTTTTTATTTTCTATTTCTATTCTTTATTTTTCTTCAATTAAAATATCAGCTATTCTTTTGCTGGCAAACCCATCTCCATAAGGGTTAGAGGCTTTGCTCATTTGATGATAAGCTTCTTCGCTATCCAGTAGCTCTCTACAGGCTTGGTAAATTACCTCTTCATCAGTACCTACCAAGCGCAATGTTCCTGCTTTAATCCCCTCAGGACGTTCCGTAGTATCCCGCATAACCAGTACAGGTTTGCCCAAAGATGGGGCTTCTTCTTGTATCCCCCCGGAATCTGTTAAAATAAAATAACTGTTGGCTAAAAAATTATGAAAATCCAATACTTCTAGGGGCTCTATTAAACGAATACGGTCTTGTCCACTTAGCTCTTCTTCTGCTGTTTTACGTACAACTGGGTTCATATGAATGGGATAGATCACTTTTACGTCAGGGGTTTCATCTACAATTTTTCGAATGGCTCTAAACATATGGTGCAGTGGTTCCCCTAGGTTTTCCCTTCTATGGGCCGTTAACATAATTAACCTGCTATTCCCTACCCAATCTAGTTGGGGATGAGTATAGCCTTCTTTTACCGTAGTTTTTAACGCATCAATGGCGGTATTTCCTGTAATATAAATATTTTCTTCTTTTTTTCCTTCCTTTAGCAAATTTTCTTTTGCCATATGGGTTGGGGAAAAATGGTATTTAGCTACAAGCCCTACTGCTTGGCGGTTAAATTCTTCCGGATAAGGGGAATAAATATCAAAGGTTCTAAGCCCTGCTTCAACATGCCCAACAGGAATTTGCAAATAAAAACAGGCCAAGGCTGTAACAAAAGTGGTAGAGGTATCTCCATGAACCAAAACCACATCGGGTTTTTCATTTTCAAGAATTTCTCTTATATTTGTTAAAATATTGGTGGTAATATCAAATAAGGTTTGTCCTTGTTTCATAATAGATAAGTCATATTGAGGCACTACATCAAAAGCCTTTAACACTTGATCCAGCATTTGCCTGTGTTGCCCTGTCACACAAACAATTGTTTCCAGCTCCTGCCTGGTTTTTAATTCCTTCACAAGGGGACACATTTTAATAGCTTCAGGACGAGTACCGAAAACTGCCATCACTTTCGTCATTTCATTAACCCTTTCTTCGTATAAACTGTTTTTTGATTTTTTTACTTTTAACAAACGATCTCACCCAACCGACGATCTTTTTCAGTATACCAATAAACCTTATTTTTTAAAAGACTGTAAATCTTGTAAATTTCTTCATAGGGCTTTTATTCTTTTGCCTGTAACTTCATTTTTCACTTGCTAAAAGCATTTCATCTGTGGTATAATCCACTTTGTGAAAACGGGCGGTCCTCTGTAAAATATTTGCATGAACGTCTATGAGGGAAGGAGGCACCATTCATGAGCGAAATCATCCGTTCTATTGAAAAAGCACAGCTTCGTACCGATCTGCCGGCATTTAATGTTGGGGATACTGTTAGAGTATGGGTTAAGGTTGTAGAAGGTTCTCGTGAACGTCTACAAGCATTTGAAGGTACTGTTATTGCAAAACGCAATGGCGGTAACCGTGAAACTTTTACAGTTCGTCGTATGTCTTATGGCATAGGGGTTGAACGTATTTTCCCCACCCACTCTCCCCGTGTAGGCAGCATTGAAGTAATCCGTAAAGGTAGAGTGCGTAGAGCAAAACTTTACTACTTACGTGGACTACAAGGAAGAGCAGCTAAAATTAAAGAGGCTAGAAGAGTTTAAGTCTTTTTTAAAAAAAGTGTACACTGCAAATGCAATGTACACTTTTTTTATTTTACCAATTCTTGAACCAAATCATCTAAGTGATATAATCCATGCTTTTTTTCTTTTAAAAATTTAATGGCATCTAAAGCCCCAAGGGCAAAAATGCTTCTATCATTGGCCTGGTGGCTTAAGGTAAGGTTTTGATTCTCTCCAAAAAAATGCACTTCATGGGTTCCCGGTACATTTCCTCCACGCAGGGTGTGAATTCCTATCTCCTTTTTATCTCTCGCCCCTATTTGCCCCTGCCTTCCATAAACTCCATAATACTGCTGATTTACTTCTTTTTTCAGGGCTTCATACAGTAAAATAGCCGTACCACTGGGAGCATCTACTTTATGGTGATGATGGGTTTCTACAATTTCAATATCAAACTCATTTCCAAGTATTTTTCCGGCTTGTACTGTTAAGGCTTTTAGTACCGCAATACCAAGGCTCATATTATAGCTTTGTAAAATAGGTATTTTTTTTGATGCTTCTTGTATTTTTTTCAAGTCTTCTTCACTGTAACCTGTTGTTGCCAGCACCAAAGGAAGTTGTTTCTCTAATGCAAAAGTCAATAAATTTTCAAGGGCAGCAGGCACAGAAAAGTCAATTAATCCTTCTGCAGGAATCGTACATTCTTTTATTTCATGAAAAACCGGAATTGTTTCCCCATCTTTCTTACCCCTTGGATCAATGCCTGCAACAATTTTAACTCCTTTTTCTAGTCCTTTGTTTACAATGGTTTGACCCATTTTCCCGTATAAACCGTTAATAATTATATTCACAATTGTACCCCTTTACTTAAACAAGTCCGTATGCCTTCATTTGTTTATATAAATACTCTCTGTTTTTTTCTTCCAAGGGTACTAAAGGCAACCGACACTTTCCATTTCCTAATCCCATCATTTCTAAAGCCGCTTTAATAGGGGTGGGGTTGGTTTCTACAAATAAAGCATAAATTAAAGGATTCATTTTAAACTGTTCTTCTACTCCTTGAGTTAGTCTTCCTTCCATTACACTCATGGCCAAGTTTTGCATTTGTTTAGGAGCAATATTGGCCATAACAGAAATAACCCCCTGAAAGCCAATAGCCAATAAGGGCAGTAATATCTCATCATTTCCACTGTAAAACGCAATTCTTCCTTGGGCACAGGCCATCATCTTCATGGCTAAATCTATATCTCCACTGGCTTCCTTCATTCCTACAATATTTTCGTGTTCACTTAAAACCCCTAAGGTTTCCGCTGCCATGTTAAGCCCTGTTCTCCCTGGCACATTATACATAATCATGGGCAGTTCTGTTTCATCTGCAATAGTTTGATAGTGGGTAATCAGTCCCTTTTGAGTAGTTTTGTTGTAATATGGGGTTACACATAATTGGCCAACTGCCCCAAGCACTTTAGCCCTTTTAGCCCTTTGTATGACATGATTGGTATCGTTACCACCGGTGCCTGCAATTACAGGAATTTTCCCATTTACCTTTTCTACTGTAAAAGCAATTACTTCATCCTGCTCTTTTTCACTCATGGTAGAAGGTTCTCCTGTTGTTCCACAGGCAATAATGGCATCAGTTCCCTCTTTTAAATGCATAGTAATCAATTTTTCAAGGCTGTTAAAATCCACCTGATTATCTGCAAAGGGGGTTACCAAGGCAACACCGCTGCCTTTAAACAAAAATTTCTTCATTTTATTTCCTCAATTTCTACTATAGCAATCTATTTTATCTGTTTTTATATGTACTCAAGAGCACAAAGAAGCTCTGCTGTTAATACAGCCCCTCCTGCCGCTCCCCTTAAAGTGTTATGGGATAAACAAACAAATTTATAATCAAAGTTTACATCTTCCCGTAATCTGCCAATGGTAATTCCCATCCCATTTTGAAAATCTCGATCTAAACGAGTTTGTGGACGATTTTCCTCTTCAAAATAATGTAAAAAAGGAGTAGGTGCACTTGGCAATTGAAGTTTTTGTGGTAAAGTTTCGTAATTTTTCCATATCTGTATTATCTGATTTCTTTCAAGTTTTCGACTGAACCTTACCGATACAGCTGCCAAATGGCCATCTTGTGCGGCTACTCGAATACATTGGGCACTAATTGAAGGCTCACTGGCATCTTCAATCACCCAACCATTCTCTTTCTCAACCAGACTTCCCCATACTTTCAAAGGCTCCTGTTCACTTTTTTCATCTTCTCCGCCAATAAAAGGGATCACATTATCTACCATTTCAGGCCAAGTTTCAAAAGTTTTGCCTGCACCACTAATGGCTTGATAAGTACATACGTTAATGCTTTCAATGCCATAGTCCATTAAAGGGGTTAGAGGCGGCACATAGCTTTGAATAGAACAGTTAGGCTTTACTGCAATAAAACCTCTTTGGGTACCCAAACGCTTCTTTTGCGTTTTAATCACTTCTCCATGATCTGCATTTACCTCAGGAATAATCATAGGCACATCTTCAATTCCTCTACAGGCACTATTGTTGCTAATCACAGGAATTTCTGCTTTAGCATAGGCTTCTTCTAAAATTCTGGTGTCCTCTTTGTTTAAAGACACGGCACAAAAAACAAAATCCACTTCTTTTTTTATTTCCTCTATATTTTGTGCATCATAAATCATCATGTTACTAATACTTTTGGGTATTTCCTCTTCCATGGCCCACCTGTTTTCCATCACTTTTCCATAAAGTTTTCCTGCACTTGAGGCACTTGCCGCTAAAGCGGTTACCTTAAACCAAGGGTGATTATTTAATAAAAGCACAAATCGCTGACCTACCATACCTGTCGCTCCAATAATTCCTACACGAACCTGTTTCTCCATTTCCCTCTTCCTTTCTTTATATAAAACAGGCGCAACTAATTTAAATTTAGTGCGCCTATCTGTTCTGTATGCCTATACATTACATTTGATCAGCGCTCCGCCAGTTTTCTGGTGACAGTGGCAGGGTTCTTCACTCTACCACCAAGAAAGCTTATGGGGATAAACTTTCTTTCGGCGCTTTTCCCTTTTCAATAGGTTACAGGTTCCCCACCCTAGCCTATTGTACTGATGAATTGCGCACCTCTGATACTGTATGAAATTTGGTTCATAATATCATTAAAAAAGGATTCTGTCAATTTTCTTCAATCCATTTTAAAGAACGTTTAACAGCTTTGTGCCAACCCTTTAATAAATTTTCTCGTTCTTTTTCTTCCATAGAGGGTTCAAAACGTAAGTCTTGTTGCCACACACTGGATATGCTTTCAATGGATTCGTATACTCCCACTGCCAAGCCTGCAAATAAAGCCGCTCCCAAGGCAGTGGTTTCCATTACTTTAGGCCTTACGACCAAAGTATTCATAATATCCGATTGAAACTGCATTAAAAACCCGTTGTTGCTGGCTCCACCATCTACTTGTAAAACCCGGGGTTTTTCTCCCCAGTCTTCAATCATGGCTGTTAATAAATCGTTAGATTGATAAGCAATAGCCTCAAGGGCGGCCCTTACAATATGAGCTCGACCACTTCCCCTTGTAAGGCCTACTATGGTTCCCCTGCTGTACATATCCCACCAAGGGGCTCCAAGGCCTGTAAAAGCAGGCACCAGGTATACTCCTCCCGTATCTTCTACTTGTTTGGCTACATTTTCACTTTCAGCAGAAGTTTGAATCAGTTGAAGTTCATCTCTAAGCCACTGAATGGTAGCTCCTCCCATAAAAACACTGCCTTCTAAAGCATAGGTGGGTTTCCCATTAATTCGCCATGCTGTTGTAGCCAACAAGCCGTTTTTAGAGGCAATGGGCTTATCTCCTGTATTCATCAACATAAAGCATCCAGTACCATAAGTATTTTTTACCATTCCGGCACCTGTACAATCTTGTCCAAACAAAGAAGCATGCTGATCCCCTGCCATGGCCGCAACGGGAATGGGTTTGCCTAAAATCCCTGTATCTAACATTCCAATAATTTGAGAAGTATCTACTACCTCAGGCAACATTTCTTTAGGTACTTTCATTAAGCTTAATAATTCTTCATCCCATTTTTGGGTATGAATGTTATAAATCATGGTTCTACTGGCGTTGGTGGCATCCGTTACATGGGGCCGCCCCTCTACTAAATTCCAAGCTAAAAAACTATCGATGGTACCAAAGCAAAGCCTACCGCTTTGAGCCTGTTCATGAAGGTTATACTGGTCTAAAATCCAGGTGATTTTTGTGCCGGAAAAATATGCATCGGGAACCAAGCCGGTTTTTTCTTGTATGGTTTTATCATAGCCTTGTTTTTTTAATTCTTCTACATAAGGCGCAGTTCTTCTACATTGCCAAACAATAGCATTTCCAATGGTTTCCCCGCTTTTACGGTCCCACACTACGGTGGTCTCCCGCTGGTTGGTAATGCCAATAGCTGCAATTTCTTCTACCCCAATGGCAGCTTTTTTAACTGCCATACGAATGGATTCAATTTGCGTATCCAAAATGTCTTTGGGGTCATGTTCCACCCATCCTGGCTGAGGATAAATTTGAGGAAACTCAATTCCATGAGATGCTACCACATTGCCTGAAAAATCGAACACTACGGTTCTAGAACTGGTGGTTCCTTGATCTAAAGCCAACAAATATTTCTTTTCCATTTTTTTACCCCTCTCTTTTCTATTAAAAGCCCTACTTTTCTTTATCCAAACAGTAAGTTAGGGCTAAAGTCCTTATTGAATTTCAATACCGTAAATATAACTGGTATCTTTACCCGTTGTTCCTATTACCAGGGTATTGTTATAAACTGCAGGAGAGGCCATTATTTCCCCCTCAAGAGTTAAGGAGGATAACAAGTTTCCTGTTTCTCCTTCTAGTAAATGGAGTTGCCCATCCTGATTTCCCTGAACAATCCAAGCCTTCCCTTCTTCATTGTAAATTGCTACAGGAGAAGACCAGCTGTAGGAATCAAAGTTGGTACTCCATAATTTACTGCCGGTTTTTTTATCTAAAGCTAATACTGTGCCACCTTTTCCATCGGTTTCAGTGGTTTTGGCAACAGTAAATATCACCATATTATCAATAGAGCCTTTACCAATAAGAGGAGATGCTTTTCCCCCTCCATTGTCTTTCGTATCGTACTTTACTTCAACAGGGGTTGACCATACTTGTTGGCCTGTCATAGCATCTAGGCGTCTAATGGTAGAAACCCCTTTTTTCCCTTGTTTGTGTAACATATTTATGGTATATAAGCCAAGGGATCCGTCTTCGTCAAAATCTAAGGCAATGGTAGCGTCGGTATTATCGTCTGTTTTAATAGCCCATACAGGTTCCATGGTGTTTACATTTACACACTGAAGCACCCCTAACCCATCAGCAAAATAAACATAGGAACCATAAACGGCAACGCTACCCTCAACACTGGTATCTCCATCTTTTTGCCCTTTGGCTTTAAAACGATATTTTACTGTTTCAGGTTCAATGGTAAGTTTTCCCTCATCGGTGGTTGCTACTGTAGTGCTTTCCTCTGTTCCTTCTTGAGTTTCTTCTTCGTTATTAAGCTTTTTACTAATCACTTTTGTATTTAAGTTAATGGTATATAGTAAGCCATTTTCCCCTGCAAAAATCATGGTATCACTTTCTCTGTCTATTACAGGAGTTCCTTTCATGGCACCATTGCTACCAAAGGCTTGATCGTCTCGACCGTTAACTAGCATCAATTCCTTATGATCAATCAAATTATATAAACGATAGCCAATTTTTCCCGTACCTTTTTTTAATTTACTAATTCCCTGCCCTACAGATAATAGAGGATAACTGTTAGGATGAACTGAAATAGAACTTCGAAGAGGATATCCTACCTCTATAGGATCCCTGGTCAGCTCTCCATCTTCAAGGTCTATAAAATAAATTTTACCGTCTTGAGCCCCTAGAATCACTTCCGTCAGTCCCGTTTTATCCACTTTCTCTTCTTTGATTTTCATCATTTCGCGAATTTGTTTAGGCCATTTTACAATAGCAGGTTGCCCTGTCCAATAAATGCCTGAATAACTGTCTAAACTTCCTACAGGCACCGTCCAGGCAATATCCATTTTTTCATTTTCTACTTCAACAAAACCGAAAGAAGCATTTTGCCTAAAGGGACCACCCCTAAAAGTAAGTACTCCATTATCAAATTTGCCGTATTCCTCAGGGCTTTTCATTTGAACTTCTTTAGTTCTGGCATAGCTGGCAACGCTTTTATTGCCTTCGTATATTTTTGTGTTAAGACCTATTTGAGTAGGATTTGTACCCTCTACTGCTCCTGCTAGCATATAAGGCATAGGCGTGTTGGTAGGCTGGGGCAAGGGAGTAGGTTCAGGCTCAATCGTTGGTTCCAAGGTAGGTTCAGCAATTTTTTCCTGCTCTTCCAAATCTGTAAATGCCACAACCCCTTGATCGTCGTCTTCCCCCACCATTGCGCCAATAGCTTCCCCATTTCCATCATTTTCATCTTCTTTATTTGTTAAAGAGTTTTCCGGTTCTTCTAATGGGGCCTCTCCTCCTTGAAAATCCTCAGGCTCATCTGTTTGATCGGGACTTGGTGAGTTTACTACTACAGCCCCCTCTTTATTCCATGCCTGTATCGCCGGTGCATTCACTTGAATAATGGTTTCGTTTCCGCTGTCATACCAGTATTCACCATCAAAAACATGTACTTTAAGTGACCCTGAAAAAGCTTGGAAAAAAGGTACTTTCAGGGACCAAATTTTACCACTTTCGTTATTTACCATACTTGCTTTTTCTTCAATAAGCATATTCTCATTTGTTACTAAACGAATATTTTCAACAGAATTAGAAGTGGTAATAGAAAAAACAATTTCCATTGGAGCCTGCCCTGTATTGCTACTCGCCGTGAAACGCTTTACTTCTAAAGGTTCTACAACTTTTTTCCCCAGCAAACTGCTTACAGAAGAGGTTATTTGAGTTTTCACCTTGTTTAAAGCACCTAAAAATCCTGTGTCTCTTTGTGGCAACAATGCAAATCCTACAATAAAAAAGCCTATTACCAGTAGCCCAAGTACCGCCATTGATAAAAAGTTTCTTTTCTTTTTGTTAGGCCGAAGTGGTTCTTCTTTTTTTAAATACTCCGGCGTAGGCTGCACTCTTCTTTTGGCTACTGGCCTACCTTCATGGGAAGACTCCTCATTCCCAAGAGAATTTACCCCTCCACCAGGTTTTCCTTGGCCAAAAAGTTTTCTTTGCACTTGGCTGTGGCTCATAGGTAACCGAGGTTCCCCTTCTTCTTTTCTCAATTCTCTTTCTTTAATTAAAGGAGACACGATTGTTTTTTGTTCCTCGTTACTGGAAACGAAAGTTGCTGAAGAGGAATCAGAAGAATCGGGAGCTTTATATCTGTCACTTCGTCTTCTTCGTGGTTGAGGCTTTTCAAAGAGTTTTTCTCCTTCAAAGCGCCTGGTTTCTTCATTGTAATTTACTTCTATAGGTTTTTTCCCTGTTGGTTTTTCTGATTTATTTCGGTCAAAGTTATTCACAATCTACACTCCTTTGTCCTTTAAGAAAAATATCATATACTACTCTTACTAATTATATAATTATACAAAATAAACCTTTAAACCTCAAGTTTCCTTGTTTTAAGTAGTTTATTAGCATTTTTACTTAAAATGGCTTCATTGGTTTTTGCGTTGAATCCTAATTTAAAAAACCTCTCTACTTCTTCTTTAGGATTCCACATGGGAAAATCAGTACCAAAAAGCACACGTTCCCTATTAAATTTTTCAATAATTTTTCTTCCTTTTTCGGCTTCCAAAACATACAAACTGGAAGAAGTATCTACCCAAGCATTTTCAAATTTTGCCAATACCCTATGTCCTTCTTCCCATTGGCTCCAAGCGCCAAGGTGTGCACATACTACCTGCATTTGAGGAAATTCTCGTAATATATTAGCCATTTTAAAAGGGCTGCTTGTTTCATAACGAAAATCTCCTGTATGGACAAGAATAGGAAAGTGATTTTCACTGGCCCACTGGTATATAGGATATGCCTTCTGGTCATCTATAGAAAACTTCTGAAAATCCGGATGCAGCTTAATCCCTCTAAGTCCTTGTTTTTTCCCTTTATCAAGGGTTTGAGTAATTTTCGGATCCTCTGGATGAACG
Organism: uncultured Oscillospiraceae bacterium; assembly: GCA_964511785.1. Lineage (GTDB taxonomy): Bacteria > Bacillota > Clostridia > Christensenellales > Aristaeellaceae > CAYFQH01. The sequence continues at coordinate 3,057 of CAZEIB010000025.1, read as the reverse complement.
GTTGCAAAACCAATTAATTGAGAACCGTGGTTTTCTACTTCCTTGGCAATAAAAGTATTAATGCTGTCTGCATTTTCCCATTTTACTGCAACTGAATGAATAATACTTTTGCCAATATTGGCCTTTCGGTTTTCTTCTATCAATGTTTCTATTTTCCCATCATGATGCATATGCAAATGATAAAAATCACCGATGGACTTTGCAGCTTTTAAGGCAATTTTTTCAGGATAAATATGGGCATGTACATCAATTATATCCATTATCCAGCTACCTCTTATTTTGACTTTTCAAAAAAACAAATCATTCTTTCCATAGCTTTTTCAGTGTTTTCTTTTGTGTTAAAGGCGGTAAGTCTAAAATAGCCTTCTCCGCTAGGACCAAAACCTGCCCCCGGAGTACCTACTACACCTGCCTCTTTTAATAAAGCATCAAAAAAGCTCCAAGAATCGTACTTTTGAGGAACCTTTAACCAAATATAAGGAGCATGCTCTCCTCCAAAACAAGTAATTCCTTGTTTGTTTAAAGCAGTTCTGATGATTTCGGCATTTTCCATATAATAATCAATGGTTTCCTGTACCTGCTTTTTCCCCTTTTCGGTATAAATGGCAGCAGCACCTTTTTGAATAATATAACTTACTCCGTTAAACTTGGTACCCATTCTTCTTTTCCACAAGGAATTCATACTGATTTTTTCACCTGTTTCCGTTCTCCCCTTTACCTCATGAGGAATTACCATCCAAGCACAACGGGTTCCCGTAAAGCCTGCGGTTTTCGAAAAAGAACAGCACTCAATAGCTACTTCTTTTGCGCCTTCTATTTCATAAATAGACCTAGGAATACTTTCATCTGTTGTATAATTTTTATAAGCGGCATCATAAACAATAATGCTGTTGTTCTCTTTTGCGTAATCTACCCATTTTTTTAATTCTTCCTTGGTTAATACTGTACCTGTGGGGTTGTTGGGATAACATAGATAAATTACATCCACCTGTTCTTTAGGCAGTTGAGGGACGAAGTTATTTTCTTCATTGCAAGGAATGTAAACCAATTCATTCCACTTGTCATCTTTCCCGTATTCTCCTGCTCTGCCAGCCATAGCATTACTATCTACATATACTGGGTATACCGGATCAGTAACCCCAATTGTTACTTTTTGTGCAAATAGTTCCTGAATGTTTGCCACATCACTTTTGGCCCCATCAGAAACAAATATTTCATCTGTTCCTAATGTAATTCCTCTTTTTAAATAGTCTTCTCCTCTAATGGCTTCCAGCAAAAACTCATAGCCATAGTCTGGCCCATAACCTTTAAAGGTTTCCATTTTTCCCATTTCATCTACTGCTTGATGCATAGCTTCAAGTACAGCAGGGGCTAAAGGGCGGGTTACATCCCCTATTCCCATACGGATCAACTCTTTATTTGGGTTTTCTTGTTGAAAAACTTTTACTCTCCGTGCAATTTCTGCAAAAAGATAAGCTCCCGGTAATTTTAAATAATTTTCATTGATTAAAAACATATTTTTTCTCCCTTTTTTAAAATTCATTTTATCAAAACTTATATTGTGTCTTCATCCTGTTTTTTCATGTGTAGGGCTGTATCCCATATTCCTTCAAATACAAAGGCGGCAGGCCCTGTTTGAAATACATGGTTATCTGTTGCCCTCCACTTTACTTTTAAATCGCCGCCTTTTAATTGTACAGTGGCCTCTCTGTCACCTAAACCTTGTAGTGCAGCCGCTACTACCGCTGCACTGGCTCCTGTACCACAGGCTAAAGTTTCTCCACTCCCTCTTTCCCAAACCCGCATTTTTAGCTGATTTCTTTCTAATATTTCTACAAATTCCACATTAATCTTTTCAGGAAATAGAGGATGGTTTTCAAAATAAGGGCCCCAATAATCAACATCAATTTCATCAACGGGTTTTGAAACAAAAAATACCCCGTGAGGATTTCCCATATTAATACAGGTCATTCGCCAAGAATGGCCGTTTTCTTGCAGTAAGTAATCTACCACAGCGTCCCCGGGCAAATCAACAGGAATTAAAGCGGGTTTGAATATAGGAACTCCCATATTCACTGTTACATAACCTACTTCTTCCCCTTGGATATGAAGGGCCAACTCCTTAATTCCACTTTTTGTTTCTAAAGAAAGAATTAATTTGTCTGTAATTCCCTTATCAAACACATATTTTCCTATACATCTGGCAGCATTCCCGCACATTTCTCCTTCGCTTCCGTCTGCATTAAACATGCGCATTTTGAAATCTGCCACCTGACTTTTTTCTATTAATACCAATCCATCGGCCCCTATACCAAAATGTCTATCACTCATGGCAATAGCTAAGCGCCCAGGCTGGTCTACAGGTAATTCCAATGCATTAATGTAAATATAATCATTCCCAAGCCCATGCATTTTTGTAAATTCTATCATTTTAAATATCATTCCTTCCCTAAGGCACAAATTGTTTTAAAAAATTATTATTTAATTTTTTAAAACTATTACCTTTTCTTTTATTATATT
>CAZEIB010000025.1:0-527 GCA_964511785.1 uncultured Oscillospiraceae bacterium | reverse complement strand
TCCCAATCCTTGCATTTTTACAAATTTCACTTACTCACATCCTTTGTAAAATTAATCAAAGACATTATACGTTATTTTTCTTGAAACCACCAGTCCACCTTTAGCTATGCTTTCTCCTTCTCTCTTTGCACCTTCATAACCCCTGTGTTATAATAACGTCATTATCAACATCTTGATGCTAGGAGGCCTCATTATGGAAACCCCTACCAGTACTCCCCCAAAAAAGAAAGTTGTTTTTTCCGGTATACAGCCTTCTGGAACTTTAACGATAGGCAATTATATTGGTGCCTTACGAAATTTTTCTTCTTTTCAAGAAGAGTATGATGCCATTTACTGTATTGTAGATATGCATGCTATTACCGTTCGCCAAGATCCTGTTGCTTTGCGCAGGCGCTGTTTAGAGTTAATGGCTATCTATTTGGCCTCTGGACTAGATCCTGAAAAGTGCTTAATTTACTGCCAAAGTCATGTTAGCAGCCATGCTGAACTTAGTTGGATTTTAAACTGCTTTACTTATATGGGCGAAT
>CAZEIB010000024.1:0-14973 GCA_964511785.1 uncultured Oscillospiraceae bacterium | reverse complement strand
CTCAGTAGGTATCTGGGTAGTTGTTTTTGTTGTTTCTGTCAAAACGTCAAAGGCAATGGGCAGATCATCTTGTATTTCTTGAGGAACTTTGGTCATTTGATTATAAATCAATACCCCACCAACAATTACTACCGCAATGATCGCTACTAAAATAATCAGTTTCTTCTTTTCTTTCATCTGTATTTTCCTCTTTTCTTTATAAAATTAAACTACTTAACTGTTGAACCCAGTTAAAGAAAATTCCTGTCATCATCAATATTCCAATGACGATTAAAAACCCTCCTGAAATATAACGAATCACTGTATAATGCTTTTTAATAAAAGTAAAAGCTCCTTGAAGCTGTTCTAACAAAAGGGCACTTAACATAAAAGGAATGCCTAAGCCCAAGGAATAGAACAGTAAAAGCAATACTCCTTTACCCATGCTGGCAGCTTGAGAAGCTTGGGCCAGAGCGGCGCCTAAAAAAGCCCCTACACAGGGAGTCCAACTAATGGAAAAAACAATACCGAAAAGAAAACTTTTAAATAAATTCATTCCCTTTTGAGGTGTAAACTTGGATTCTCCTTTTTTATTAAATAGGTTAAAGGAAAATACCCCTAAGTATTGAAGTCCCAGTATTACCACAATTGCCCCTAACACAATATGTACGGTACTTTGGTATTTAATTAAAAAACTTCCTAAAAATTGGGAAAACACCCCAAGTAAAGTAAACACTACCGTAAAGCCCATAACAAAGGCCAAGGAGTTGATGATTGCTTTGCTTTTTTTCTCTTCCCCTTGCCCCCCTGCAAAGTAAGACAGGTAAATAGGGAGCATAGGAAGTAAGCAGGGAGAAATAAAAGTAATAATTCCTTCTAAGAAGGTGGTCATATATTCCATAATAAGCCTCATTTCTTATTAATAATCGCTACTGTTAAGTTGTAGGTTTATTAAGTATAGCACGGCTTTAGCTGTATTTCAATTTAGTTTATTTTATGTCAAATTTCAGTTGACAATTTCCTACTTCAGTAGTAAAATAAATTACGGTTAGTTAAGGCTAACGTGGCCTTGACTTTAAAAGGAGGGATACCATGTTTCCTTTAAGTATGGTAAACAGCAATGGTTGTGTGCAAATCCACAAAATTAGTGGAAAAGATGATACCAAACGTTTTATTGAACAGTTAGGCTTTGTTCCTGGGGAAAAAGTTTATGTGGTTCATGAAATGGGCGGTAACTTAATCGTAAGCATTAAAGGCTGTCGTGTAGCCATTAGCAAATCCATGGCCAATAAAATTATGGTACTGGATGCAGCTTAATGAAGGAGGAAAAAGAATGTCATCACCTGAGCGTACTTTAAAAGATGCCCCCATTGGCGAAACTGTGGTGGTAAAAAAACTTTTAGGAGAAGGCCCTTTAAAAAGAAGGATTATGGATATGGGAATTACCAAAGGCACCCCTATTTTGGTGCGTAAAGTAGCCCCTTTAGGAGATCCTATAGAAATAAATGTGCGCGGTTACCAGCTTTCCATTCGCAAAAGCGAAGCGGAGATGATTGAAATTGAATAAACCTGTTTCTTCATATTATATTTGAACAAACTACCTATTTGGAAAGGAAGATTCTTCTTGGCAGATATACAAATTGCCTTGGCCGGTAATCCAAACTCCGGTAAAACCACCATGTTTAATGAATTAACCGGATCCAGCCAATATGTTGGCAACTGGCCCGGCGTTACCGTAGAGAAAAAAGAAGGCCGATTAAAAGGCAGTAAAGACGTTTGGATTCAAGATTTGCCCGGTATCTATTCCCTCTCTCCCTACACTCAGGAGGAAGTGATTAGCCGTAATTATTTAATTGACGGCCATCCTGATGCCATTATCAACTTGGTAGATGGAAGTAATTTAGAACGAAATCTCTATTTAACTACTCAATTAATTGAGCTGGGTTTTCCCTTAACCATAGCCCTTAATATGATTGATATTGTAGAAAAACGGGGAGACACCATTAACATTAAAAAACTTGGTGCTGCCCTTGGGGTAAGTGTGGTGAAAACCAGTGCTGTTAAAAATAAAGGAACTAAGGAAGTAGCAGATGACGCCATTGCCTTAGCAAAAGCCAATATAAAAGGAAATCCTTTGCCTGTTTTTTCTAAAGAAGTAGAAGACGTTCTTGAAAAAATTACAGCCATGATTCATTCTCAAGTACCTGCTAATATGGATCGCTTTTTTGCCGTTAAAGTTTTTGAGAGAGACCCACTAATTTTAGAGCGGTTAACTTTAACCCAAGTAGAAAAAGAAGCCGTTGAAAAATATATTACAGCTATAGAGGATCAGGAAGATGATGATGCAGAAAGCATTATTACCAACCAACGTTACCTTTTTATTACTGATTTAATGAAAAAAGTAGCAGTGAAAAGAAGTAACCCCCTACTTACCACTAGCGATAAAATAGATAAAATTGTAACCAACCGTTTTTTAGCACTGCCTATTTTTGTAGTGGTGATGTTTCTGGTTTACTATGTGTCTATTCAAACGGTAGGAACCATGGCCACTGACTGGGTAAATGAAAGCTTATTTGGAGAAACAATCCCCAATGCTTTAGGAGGATGGATGTCCTCTATGAATACTGCTCCATGGCTTCAAGATTTGGTCCTTAATGGTTTTGTTGCAGGGCTAGGGGCGGTGCTTGGTTTCCTTCCTCAAATGATGGTATTGTTTTTATGTTTGGCCATTTTAGAAGACTGTGGGTATATGGCTCGTATTGCCTTTATTATGGACCGAATTTTTAGAAAGTTCGGTTTGTCCGGCAAATCTTTTATTCCTATGTTAATTGGTACCGGTTGTAGCGTGCCTGCTATTATGGCCAGTAGAACCATTGAAAACGAAAAAGACCGGCGTATGACTGTAATGGTTACTTCTTTTATTCCCTGTAGTGCAAAACTACCCATTATTGGTTTAATTGCAGGGGCTTTGTTTTCACAAAGTGCTTGGGTGGCTCCTTCCGCTTATTTTATAGGGGTTTTAGCCATTATTGTATCAGGAATCATGCTGAAAAAAACCAAACTTTTTGCTGGAGATCCTGCTCCTTTTGTTATGGAATTACCTGCTTACCATATCCCTAGGGTAAAAAGTGTGTTTTTATCGGTTTGGGAAAGATCCAAATCTTTCCTTAAAAAAGCAGGAACCATTATTTTCTTATCCAGTGCTGTTATTTGGTTTTTAAGTAGTTTCAGTTTTTCTTTTAAAATGGTAGACCAAGATCAAAGTATGCTAGCTGCCATTGGACGCACTATTGCCCCTATTTTTAAACCTTTAGGCTGGGGTGAATGGAAGGCGGCTGTGGCTACAGTAGTAGGTTTAACTGCTAAAGAAAACGTCATTAATACCTTTGGTATTTTATATGCCGGTATGGAAGAAGTATCTGAATTTGGAAACGAAATTTGGCCTTTGCTTCGAATGGATTATACCCAAGTAACTGCCTACAGTTTTTTAGTGTTTAACCTGTTATGTGCTCCCTGTTTTGCTGCTATAGGTGCCATTAGGCGAGAGATGAACTCTGCCAAGTGGACTTGGACCGCCATAGGCTATCAAACCTTATTGGCTTACGCCACTGCCTTTGTTGTTAACCAATTAGGGGGATGGATTTTTACCGGCTATACCTTTGGTTTTGCCCAAATGTTAGCCATTGCTATTGTACTTTTTGTACTGTACCTGTTGTTTTTTGCCAAAGGAGCTAAAGGAGAGAATAAAGCTTTAGCTTAAGCGTTTCCCACAGAAAGGAAGTGGAAAAATGGGCAATGTCATTATTGGTGGTATTGTTTTACTAGCCCTTGTAATTGCCGGTGTAACGGTATATAAAAACAAAAAAAATAAAACCGGTGGTTGCTGTGGCGACTGCTCCGGTTGCTCAGCCAAGGGTGGCTGCCATTAAAAAGAGAAGGAAGAACCAATGGTTCTTCCTTCTCTTTTTAAAAACATTTTCTCTTTACATTTCGTTCATGCTTTTTTAAAATTTACCCCTTATACTATATATTGTAGACTAGAAAACCTACAAGGAGGTTATATTTTATGAAAAATTTTTTGAAAAAAACCATGCCCTATTTGGCCATCGCCTTAGTTTTTTCTTTACTAGGTGCTGGGGCTGTAATGACGGTCGGTAATGTAAACGGTACCTTGGCTCAAGCTGAAGCGGTACCCCTAGCTACCAAATTAGAAGGGGTTGCAACCAGCCCCTTTACAGAACCGGTAAAAGCTGTAAAAGATAGCGTAGTAGGGGTAAGTACCTTTGGCTATATTGATCAAAGTTATACATCCTCCCAAGACCCTTTCGGTTTTGGCTTTAGTTTCGGTTTTGGTGGACGCTTTTACGGCAGTCCCGCCCCCAAACAAACCCAACCTCAAGAGGATGTAGAATTAGGTTCCGGCAGTGGGGTGGTCATTAGTGACCAAGGCCATATTTTAACTAACTACCATGTTATTTCATCAGACAAAAATTACTTGGTTATCAATCAAGTAAAGGTATCTGTAGGAGACCAATGGTACGATGCCCAAGTAATTGACTATGATCAAGAAAAAGATATTGCCATTATTCAAGCAAAAGGGCTTAAACTAAATCCTGTATCTTTAGGAGACAGCGATACCTTACAAGTTGGAGAATGGGCTATTGCCATTGGGAACCCTTTATCTGAAGAGTTTGTTGGAACCACCACTGTAGGGGTAGTTTCCGGACTAAACCGGTCGGTCACCTCTAAAATTAGCGATGAGTACGGAAGAGTGTATGAAGCCACCAACCCTAAAATGATTCAAGTAGACGCTGCAATTAACAGTGGGAACAGTGGCGGTGGGCTGTTTAATGTACTGGGAGAATTGGTAGGCATCCCAACTTTAAAATATTCTAGCCGCATCTATTCCGATCAGGCTTCTATTGATAACATTGGTATGTGTATTCCTATTAACGATGCCAAACCTATGATTGAAGATGTGCTAAGCGGAAAAGTGACTGCCCCTGAGGATAAATCCAGCCAGGAAAGCCCTGCCAATCAGCCTGTTTCCAGTGATGTCAAACCTCGCTTAGGTATTGGTATTGGCAATGCCCAAACCAATTTCCCTCTGTTTCAAGATGGAACATTACCTATTGGTATTGTGATTAGCAACGTAGAAGAAAACAGCCCTGCCGAAAAAGCCGGACTACTTAAAAACGATATTATTGTAGAAGCTAACGGTACCAGAACCTCTACCACCACTGATTTAAAAGCCATTATTGATCCTTTACAAGAAGGAGATACCGTTACTTTAAAAGTATTTCGCCTTCCTTATGATTTAGATAACTATAACCCTGAAGATGAAATTCCTGAAGGAAATTATGCAGATATTCCTGTTGTACTAGAAATTATAGATGTAGCTGTACAATAAATTCTTTTGCCTTTTTAGCCTCTAAAAGTAAACCCTTACTTTTAGAGGCTTTTTCCATCTGTTATTTTAGAGAACTTTATTCTAAGTCCTTGTTTTCTATCGATCTTTTTTCTTTCTTGTTTGCGTATTTCACAGGAAAAAGGTAAAATAAGAAGAATGGATTTTATAATATAAAAGGAGGAGTGATGATGGAAAAGTGGGCCTTTAACGGTTTTTTCACAAAAGGACAGTTGCATCGATATGCTCAAGCTATTCCCTTTCGAAAATCTTGTAGAAACTACAGTTCTGCCCCGGACTTTAATCAATGGAGCCATCTTTCCTATGCAGCAGGTAGGGTTTGTTTACCGGGAATACGCATTGTATTGGCTCATTGTGAAGAGTCTTTTTTCACTTCCCCTTTTTTAGGCCTTGGCCGTATTACAGGCGCCACCCGTTTTGCTGCCCTTTTGGCCAAAAATACTCTTCCCTATGCCCAGCTATATGGCGGTGTTAGTGGTGAAGCCTTTGTGCTGGAAGCCCAGAGTATTGGAGTTGACACTTGCTGGGTAGAAGAAACTTATCGGAAAAATGAAAATCCTGTGATTCCTCAAAAAGATGAAAAAGTATTGGCTGTTATTGCCCTTGGAAAAGGGACAGTACAAGCTGTAGAAGCAGTACCTGTTAAGCGGAAGAAAAAACTTTTTTCAAAAGCCGATAAGGTGGATACTTCTTTTTGGCCAAAAATTTTAGTAGATACCTTGGATTTTATTGATGCGGCCCCTTCTGCTATGAATAAAAAGCCTTGGTCTGTTGCTTTTAACCCCCCTATTTTCTCTATACAATCTAAAGTTCCTTTAGATTTAGGCATTGCGCTTTTACATAGTGAAGCCGGCCTTTTTACAGCCCAGCGTCAATGGTCTTTTTCTCAAAATTCCTTTAACGAAATTACCTTAGCCTGTAAAATTGAAGAAAATGCTTTCCTTTAATTTTCTTTATAAGTTATTATTGTTTCATGTTTTTTCTTTTTAATTATAAAATTGCAACACTATAGAAAGGATTTTTATGTCTTTATTATCCAATTTTTCTGAGCCCATGGCTCCTTTAGCTGACCGAATGCGCCCCAGAACCTTAGAAGAAATCATCGGTCAAGAACATATTTTAGGAAAAGGCCGCTTATTATCAAGGGCCATTGCTGCAGATAGGCTTACCTCCAGCATATTTTGGGGCCCTCCCGGTTGTGGAAAAACCACCTTAGCTGCTGTAATTGCCAACACCACCAAAGGTACTTTTGAAAAAATGAATGCGGTTACCTCCGGTGTTGCCGATGTACGATTGGTATTAAAAGAAGCCAAAGAAAGAAGACTTTACACAGGGCAAACCACTTATTTATTGTTAGATGAATGTCATCGGTGGAGTAAAGCCCAATCTGACAGTATTTTACCTGCCATAGAAGAAGGAATCATTTGTTTTATCGGTTCTACCACAGAAAACCCTATGGTTTCCCTTACTCCCGCTATTTTAAGCCGTTGTAGGGTATTTGAATTTAACTCTTTAACCCAAAAAGAAGTTGCCACAGCAATTGTAAGGGCAATTAATGATAAAGAGCGAGGCTATGGTAATTTAAATATTTTAATAGACCCTAATGCCTTGGACCACTTGGCTAAAACTGCTTCAGGAGATATTAGAAGCGGATTAAATGCTTTAGAATTAGCAGTTTTAACCACCCCAGAAAATGAAAAGGGCATTTGCCATATTACTTTACCTATTGCAGAGGAAAGTATACAAAAACCTATGCTGCGTATTGATGAAAGCCTGTATTACGATATGCTTAGTGCTTTTTGTAAAAGCCTTAGAGGCTCTGACAGTGATGCCGCTTTGGCTTGGTTTACCCGTATGCTTTATGCAGGAGTAGACCCTATGCTTATTTTAAGGCGAATGATTGTACATGCCAGCGAAGATGTAGGCCTTGCTAACCCTATTGCCATGCTACAAGCTCAAGCTGCAGCTACTGCCTTGCAAACTGTAGGTTTGCCTGAGGCAAAAATCCCCATGGCCCAAGCCATTATTGCCATTTGTGAAAGCCCAAAATCTAACAGTGTTATTATGGCCCTTGGCAAAGCAGAGGCAGATGCACAAAAAGGAGCTTATTTGCCTGTACCTTCTCATTTAAAAGATACCCATTTTCAAGGAGTAGATACTTTGGGTAATGGAAAAGGATATTTATATCCCCACGATTTTCCCGGACACTATGTACATCAGGAATATATGCCCCAAGAACTTCAAGGGAAAAAATATTATACGCCTACAGGTGAAGGCCATGAAGAAAAGATACGCAAACAACATATCCAAAGGGGTAAATTAAATGAAAAGGCAAATTAACTTTAAAAAAACCACCAATATGGCTTTAATCACCAATGTTTTACAGGTGATTTTAGTGCTATGCCTTTCTTTAATATTGTTTTTTAAAAGTTCTACTTTACTGGCTCACTTAGGGGCAGTACGTTGGTCTATTTTATTTATCGGCCTCATTATTAGCTGGGGGGCCATTATGGATATTCGCCAAGCCTTTGATGCTAAAAAAATTTTAAAACAACGTATTGCCCTTGAAAGTACCATTGAAAATGTTGAAAACTTAAATGATGTATTGCGTGCTCAGCGTCACGACTTTTTAAACCATCTTCAAACGGTTTACGGTTTAATTGAAATGGAAGAGTACCAAGAAGCCAACGGCTATATTGAAGAAGTTTACGGTTCTATACAATCGGTAAGTCAAATGCTTCGCACTGCCAATCCTTCTGTGAATGCTCTTTTACAAGTAAAGCTTGCTTTAATGAACGAAAAAGGAATTATGGTGGATCTATCCATTACCGGGTCTTGGGAAAATTTAACCATGCCAGGTTGGGAAATGTGCCGGGTGCTAGGCAACTTGCTGGACAATGCCATAGATGCCCTGCAGGAAACCCCTTTACCGAAAGTAACCATTGAAATTGGGGAAGATATTAAAAATTTTACTTTTTCTGTTACAAACAACGGCCCTGAAATTGATAAACAGTTACAAGAGAAAATATTTGAAGCCAACATCACTACTAAATCAAAAGGCCAAGGAATGGGTTTGTACATTTCTAAAAAACTCATGAATCACTACCAGGGAACCCTTGATTTAGCTTCATTTACGCAGAGAACTTCCTTTTTGGGGGCTTTGCCAAAACTAATAGAAGAAAAAAGTTTTTCACGGTGATTTTTCATTTTTTTCATATTTCTTCCTTGAAAACTTTGATTTTCGTTGACATTGTAATAATTTTGTAATAAAATAGTGTGGAATATTAATGTTATATTGACTTTTAACTAAACAATATAAATGAGGTGCGTAAGGATGTTAAAACAGTTTGAAAAAAACTACCGAATGAAAACAAGCCTGTCTTTCTTTTTGGCTTTTGTTTTGCTGGTAGGGGTTTTTACACTACCCCTTTCTACTGCTCAAGGAGCAGATAAAAAGTATGGACGTGTACAAAGCGACAATACCAATGTAGCCCAACTTCCCGGAGGTTCCGTATACATATTAAAACTACCTAAAGATTGGGTCGTAGAAATTTTAGAAATGGTAACTCAGGATGGTATTTCCTGGCAAAAAATTTCTTCTAAAGATCCTTATGCACCTACAGATACAAATGTTTATTCAGGTTATATTTTAAATGGTTATTTAACAGAGCTTTCTGCAGAAGAAGGAAGACTTTGGGAAAGCAATCCTGTGCAGCCTGTTGTACAAGGAAATAGCCCTGTTGTAAATAACCCTGTTCAGGCTCAAAACTCTGTGCCTGAACAGGTTCTAACCACCAGCAACTCTAATTTTACTACCTACACAGTAGGTACTGTAAACAGCAGTGGCACCAATATTCGGGTGCAACCTTGGGGCGGCGTTATTGCCAAGGTAAACCGTGGTACTGTACTTGAGGTATTTTCCGTTCCTTCCGGCAATACAGATAATGACTGGTATGGTGTACGTTATGGAGAATATTACGGTTATATTCAGGCTCCTTACTTTACCTTAAACACAGGTACCGTCCTACCCACTCCCTTTGAGCCAAAACCCACTAATATTCCTTACAGCGACCGAGCCGTAGGTTTTGTAAAAGTCACCAAAGGTGGTGCAAACCTACGGGACAGCGTTGGGGGAAAAACCATGGAGCAATTAAAGCGTAATACCCTATTGCCTTATATTTCTAAACCTATTTTTTCTAACCGTTATACTTGGTACGAAGTGATTACCGCCGGCGGCACAAGAGGCTTTTTACGCAGTGACGTAGTGGAAATTACTTCCCAAGGAGGAAGCTCCGGCGGTGGTGGTAGTATTGTTGTTCCCCCTGTAGTTACCCAAGCGCCTGATACCAGTACGATTTATGGTACTGTTACGGTAACGAAGAGCAATTCCAACTTAAGAGAAACCCCCGGCGGAAGTACTATTACCCAAATTGCTAAAGGAACCAGCTTAAATTACTATCAAGCCCCTATTTCTTCCGGCGGCTATAATTGGTACTATGTACAAGCCCCCAATGGCCGTTTTGGCTATTTGCGCAGTGATGTGGTAAATGTGTCTTCTCAAATTGATGTTACCCCTGCCCCTATGCCAACTCAAGGGCCCATTGTAACCCAACCTCCTGTGGTACCCGGAAGTTACGGTACCATTACCTTAATTAAAAACAATGTAAACTTGCGTAATACTCCTAACGGTAGTTCTTTAACCCAACTGAAACGTAATACTACCCATACACTCATTGGAAATCCTGTTTCTTCCGGGCGTTATACCTGGTATCCTATTCAAGCTAGCGGTTATACCGGTTACATTCGTGGAGACATGGTAAACTACACCCCCGGTAGCGGTTCTGTTAATCCTCCGGTTATCACCAATGGGCCTATTGTAACTAATCCCCCATCTGTTACCGGAAATTATGTTAAAATTACCAAGCCCGGTGTTAATGTACGTAATTCCCCAGGCGGAAAGACCATAGGGCAAGTGAAGCGAAATACCATTTGGCCGATGACAGGAAATTCTATACAGGCAGTAGGATATATTTGGTATCCTATTAACGCCAACGGCCTTACAGGCTATGTACGGGGAGACGTATCTTATCAAATGTCTCCAAAAGAAGTGGAAGATTACTTAAATGGCAAAGGTGGTTCTGCCACTCAGTCTCCTGTTCAACCAACAACTCCCCCTGTTGTTGGTAGCCAATATGTATTAACCAAAGAAGATAACGTTGAACTAAAGGTTATTGCCGATGGAAGTGGCATTGTACTGGATACTTTAAAGAAAAATGTGGCTTTACCCCATATCGGCACCTCCACCATTGCAGGAGAAGTATGGTATAACGTAAGTCACACCCATATGGGACATACTTACAGCCTTTGGGTGCCTGCCACTAAAGTACAAACCATGACGTATCAAGAATATCAAAATTGGCTATTAACCAATACCACCCCCGCTCCAACGGCTACACCTAACCCTAATGTCACCCCTACCCCGGTACCCACCGGTGGACCACCAGAGGCAACCTACAACATTTTACGTAAAGGAGCCAGAGGTGAGGAAGTAAGCCGTATGCAAGCAAGACTTAAAGAGTTAGGCTATTACACCGCCACCATTTCAGGTTACTACGATACTGCTGTTTATAATGCGGTTCGAAATTATCAAAAAGCGTATGGCCTAAAAGTAGACGGCGTAGCAGGACCTAACACCCTTCATAGCCTATATGGCACCGTACCTCCCGGAACAACCAATCCCGGTGGCGGCGGAAGCGGAAGCGGCGACTTTGTACTATACCCTGTTGAAAGGGTTGATTGGACTTCTGGGGTAGTAGATAAAGTTTGGGCAAAAGGTGCTACTGCACAAATTAAAGATGTGCGTACAGGAAAAACCTTTACTTTACAACGACTCTATGGCGGTGCCCACATTGATGCTGAACCCTTAACCGCTGCAGATACAGCAGTGATTTGTCAACTGTACGGTGTATCCAGCGCCAGTCAAATGACAGAAAATAAACACTACCAAAAACGCCCCTTGTGGGTAACGGTAGGTGGACGAACCTTTGCAGCTTCTCTTTATGCTGTGCCCCACGGAAGTCAATCTATTTTGAACAATAACTTCCCAGGTCAACTATGTGTACACTTTTTAAATAGTAGAACTCATGGAAGCAATATTATTCATAAAGAACATACCGCAGCAGTAAATGAAGCCTACAACGCAGCTCCACAAAAAAAGTAAAATCAATAAAATCATCTATCAAAAAGGGATAAGGAAAATACCTTATCCCTTTTTCTTTTTTTCCGATTTATGCTACAATGGCTGTATTGTATGATTTTTTATGAAATAAAGGAGTTTAAAATTGGTGAAAATGGGAAGAATTGAGTTTCTTGACACAACTTTACGAGATGGCGCTCAAGGAGAAGGCATTACTTTTTCTATAGAAGATAAAATCAAAATTGCCAAGGCCTTAGATCAGTTAGGTATTGATTTTATTGAGGGAGGCAATCCTGCCGCCAATCCTAAAGATGCCCTTTTTTATCAAGAAATGGTAAAGATTCCTCTTCAGCACAGTACTCTTTGCGCCTTTGGCAGTACCCGCCATGTAAATCACAGCCCCCAAACAAGCCCTGCCCTTAAAGGTTTGCTGGACAGTAAGGCTCAAACTCTGGTGATCTTTGGAAAATCTGCTAAGAGCCATGTTAAAAATGTACTTCAATGCACTTTAGAAGAAAACCTGCACATGATTGAAAGCTCTGTTGCCTATTTGGTAAGCCATGGGAAGAAGGTTATTTTTGACGGAGAACATTTTTTTGACGGCTATAAAGAAGACCCTGTTTATGCCTTACAAACCCTTGCTGCTGCTGCTAAAGGAGGAGCCCGTTGCTTGGTTCTTTGTGATACCAATGGAGGTTCTCTGCCCCATGAAGTTGCAAATATGACCAAAAAAGTCATTGACTCTACTACTCTTCCTATAGGCATTCACTGCCATAACGACTCTGATACGGCTGTGGCCAGTACGCTAATGGCTGTTGAAGTTGGAGCCACTCACGTACAGGGAACTATTTTAGGAATTGGAGAGCGTTGCGGCAATGCTAATTTATGCAGTTTACTGCCTACTTTAGCCTTAAAAATGGGTTATAACGGTTTTTCCTTAAATCACTTAAACTTACTAACCCCTCTTACCCGCTATATTGCCGAAATTATGAATCGCTCTATCCCCAACGGTGCTCCTTTTGTTGGCCATAGTGCTTTTGCCCATAAGGGTGGAATGCATATAGACGGAATAGAGAAAATTCCCAGTTCTTTTGAACATATTCCTCCTGAAAAAATTGGAAATCATAGACGGCTTTTATTAAGTGAACAAACTGGCCGTACAGGACTTTTACGTCATATTGAAAAAGTCATCCCTCAGGTACAGCGAAATGATGATGAAGTGCTGGAAATTATGGAACGACTTAAAAGGAAAGAACTACGTGGCTACGCTTATGAAAATGCAGACAGTAGCTTTGCATTAATGGTGTTAGATGTTTTTGGTAAGCGAAAAAGTTTTTATAAGGTAGTAGATTACCATGTTTTATGTAATAATAAAAAAGGAGACGATAGTGCCCAAGCTTTTATTAAAATTGAAGTAGATGGAAAATGGGAAATTGCCGCTGCTGAAGGGGATGGCCCTGTAAACGCTTTAGATAACGCTATACGAAAAGCCTTAGGGGTTTTTTACCCCTGTATACAAAACATGCGCCTAAAAGATTTTACTGTTAGGGTGCTGGATACGGGAGGTACCGCTTCTACCGTGCGGGTACTGATTGAAAGCACCGACGGAAAGCATATTTGGAATACAGTAGGGGTTTCTATTAATATTATTCAAGCTTGTTTTAAAGCATTAACCGATGCTGTAGACTACCAACTTTCCTATTACCAATAATGTAAAATAAAAATAAAAAACTTTGTAAATATGCAATAATAAAGGAGGGTGTTTCGTTATATGAGTGAAGGGTATCAAAAAGAGCCTTCAACCCCCCTAAATAGAAACCAAGAACCCAGTACTATGACTTTTGAAGAACTTTATGAAGCTTATGCCAATGATGTGATTCGAGTAAGTTATTTTTATTTAGGAGATATGCAAAAAGCGGAAGATGTTTGCCAAGATGTATTTGTACGTTTAATGACCACTACTCCCAAACTTCTTGTAGGAAAAGAAAAAGCTTGGTTATTGAAAGTAGCCTTAAACCGTTGTAAAGATTTATGGCGTAGCGGTTGGGTAAAACGGGTAGTTTTAGGCTCTCCTGTTTTTGAGTTAATGCCTGCCCCCGATGAAATTAAAGCTTTAGATGAGCAGGCCGCTATGATGGATGCTATTCATCAGCTCTCTCCCCCTTTTAAAGAGGTCATCTTATTACATTATTATCAAGGCTATGGCATTTCCGATATTTCCCAAATGCTCTCTTTACCCGAGGGCACCATCTCCAGTCGTTTATCCCGAGGGAGAAGTAAATTAGAAACCATTTTGAAAGGAGGTCGTTCAAGTTGACGGATATTGAAAAAAAATTACGAGATTTACCTCAAATAGCTGAAAAGCAACTAGGCGGTATTGAAGCTAAGGCCGGTTTAAAATATAAAATACTCTCAACACTGAATGAGAAAAACGAGAAGAAAACCTTCTCTTTTCCAAAGCTATCCATTGCTTTGGGCACCCTTAGTACCTTTTGTATTTTATTCGTCATCGGCTTTATGGTATATCCTACCTTTATAGCCCCGGTTACACCCCCAGTAGAAGATGATATTCCTAAAATACTGGTACAGCACTCTGCCGCCGGCCATAACGACCAAACTTTGCCCCAAGGGCAAGAACGGGCCAGTTTACTACTGGATATTCCCCAAGGAAGTATGTCCATTTCTCCTGTTTCCCCTACTAATTCCAGCAGCCTTTGGGTGTCGGGAGGAAATAATTTTCCCTTAATTGGTGAAAAGGGAAAATATTTTAGACAAATGACCGGTGTAAGCTTTCACAATTTGCAGGCTGCTACTTTAGGTTCTATTGAAGAATTTGTTCAAGAACCTACCTTATCTCAAAGCCAAGGCCTTATTAGTAATGTGGTTTTAGAAGATGAAGAAGTATATGCCCTTAAAAACATTAATAATAGTGCCATGATTGCCGCTTATGTAAATGGGGTTTTAACCCCTTTTCAACGTATTTCCTTTGCGGGTAACGCCATTGTAGACGGGGAAAGTTTCCAAAGTACTTTAGGTTTTTCTCCTGCTGATGTGCAAAGTATTACTCTTTCCGGTGTTGGTACCATTACAGACAGTGCCAAGGCCCAAGAACTGGTAGCTTACTTATTTAATAAAGCCAGTTACCTGTCTCCTTCCCTTGGAAGTGGGGAAAAACTTTTTCACATACAATTAAACAGCGGTTTAACCTTACAGCTATATGCTGATGAAGATACTTTTTCTGCCTGTGGCAGTTGGTCCGTTCCAGGTTTTACTCAACTTTTTGAAGAAGCTTTACAGTAATAATCCTTTTATCTCAAATCAAAACCACCAGTGAAACTGGTGGTATGCACCAGCCCTAGAAGGGCATATT
>CAZEIB010000023.1:2430-15131 GCA_964511785.1 uncultured Oscillospiraceae bacterium | reverse complement strand
AGGGAAGGAAAAGCTTTTTTTAAAGAAATACCAATAGGCCCCCAACCACATCCAAGATCAAGTAAGGTTCCATTAAGTGTAGGAAGAGAATGAAGAAGAATTTCACTTCCTTTGTCCAATGTTCCTTTGGAAAAAACCCCATGATCCGTTTCAAAAAAAAGAAGATGCCCTTTGAAATAAAAAGAAGTTTCGCTGGGATTAGATTTACTATTGGGAGATGGGGTGTAGTAATGATCAGTCATCAAGCAAGGCTCCTTTTCCAACATCGTTCCATAAAGAGGCAACTTCAATTTCTGTAAGAGGACGAAAGTCACCTGGGGCTAAAGCAGGGTCTAGGGAAATACTCCCAAAACGGCTACGGTGAAGAGAAAGTACAGGCTTTTTAATATAGCCGAACATTCGCTTTACTTGGTGATACTTTCCTTCATAAATGGTTACCTGGGCAGAAGATTGCTCTATAGAAGAATGAAGAATGGTTAAATGGGCAGGCAAAGAAACAAAATCTCCTAAATCCATTCTTTCAGAAAAGGCAATGCAATCTTCCTCAGTTAACTCTCCTTCAACAATCACATCATAGGTTTTGAGTACTTCTTTTTTAGGAGAAAGAAGAAAATGGGCCAAAGTACCGTCTGTAGTAAAAAGCAATAAACCTGTGGTGTCCTTGTCTAATCTTCCCACTGGCATACAATGGTTTTTTTTGTAAGTAGAGGGAAGTAGGTCCATTACTGTAGGTTGCCTTAGGTCACTGGCAGCAGTTAAATGGCCCTTAGGTTTATATAACATCAGATGATGATGAAAAGCTTGAGTAACTGGTTGATGATGAACCAGAATTTTTTGGCTAGCGGGCTTAATTTTTTCTTGAGGGGAAAGAACTACCTGATTGTCAACTTGTACGCTACCTTTACGAACTAGTTTTTGGGTATCGCTGCGGCTTCCAAAACCTTGAGAACTAAGCCATTTATCTAAACGAACCGGTTTAATCACCAAAAGCCTCCTTTAAAAACACAGCGGGAAGAAGTTGGTGAAAAGGTAAAATGGCTAAAGTAAAGAGGCCGGAAAAAACAAAAAAAGGTAAAAGCCAAGGGACAGTTGAAAAACTAAGTGCAGGTAAAAGACTGGAATATTTTTGGTAAAGAACCAAGTATAAAAGGAAAAAACAAGAAAGAAGGAAGGGGATAAAAAGAAAAGCTTGAACAAGACCGAGAAGAACCTGTGTAAAGCGATGCCCCTTTAAAGCAGTTTTCATTTTTTTATGAGCTCTATTAGTATAAAAAGAATGACGAACAAAAGCATAAGGGTAAGGAGCCAAACGAAGCTTACCGTAAAGAGCCAAAAAGCAGCTAAGCAAAACAAGAAAAATTGAAAAATAAAGGGCGATAGAGGTTGGGGAAGTAGGCCCTAAAGGGCTTGAAAATAGACCGATAGAATTAAGGAGGGCAATCAATATTAAACCATTATCTTGAAGAAGATAATAAGTAAACAAGGCTAAAATGGTTAACAAAAGAAGGAGCCAAGGGAAAAGAAGGAGCAAGTACTGGCCTCCTCCTTGAATTTTTTTAAGATAGGGTTTCAAAGTAAAAAGTTTTTTGAAGGAAAAAAAATTCTCTTGCTCAAGAAGCCCGCTAATGGCATCTGCTTTTGAAAATTTAAGGGGAAGAAAAAAAGCAAAATACAATAAAAGGGTAAGAATGGATAATAAAACCTTATGACTAAAAGTGGAGGTATAAAATGAAAAAGCAAAAGGAAGAAGCGTGATGCCGCAACTTAATAAGCGAAAAATAAAAGTAAATATAAGAGGGAGAAAATATTTAGCCCCCATCTTAAAAGACAAAATAAGGGTTTTTGAGAATAAAGAACCGTTGGAATGATCCGACATACATTACCTCCAAAAAAGCTTAAAGTTATGAATAGAATCATTATAACAAACTGGCTCTTCTAGTGCAATTGCTTTTCGTCAGTAGAATATGTAAAATAAATGGGAACAGGAGGATAAAAGATGATTACAATTGTAGGAGTAGGAAGTCAGTATGTTCACCAAAATCTTGGAGTATGGTGCTTGGCTGCAGGCCTTGAACAATACCAATTACAAGCCCCTTATCAGGTGCTGGAAATAAATATTAATCAACCTATTGATGAAAACATACATGAAATTGTGAATACGAAGCCTGAAGTTTTAGGGTTTTCTTGTTATATATGGAATATTGAAAGGGTGGTAAAATTAATACAAATCATTAAACCTTTACTACCCAATTGTAAAATTATTTGCGGAGGGCCTGAGGTGTCCTTTAGGGCGGAAAGTTTTTTAAGGGAGAACCCTCAAGTGGAATATGTTTTACAAGGAGAAGGAGAGTATAGTTTTTATAAACTATGTAAAGGGATTGTGAAGGGGGAGAAAGAGTTTAATGATGAAGTGCCAGGGCTGTGCTATATTTCAGAAAAAACCTTTATTTCAAACCCCACAGTGCCACTGCCTTTGCCTGCACCAAGTCCTTATTCTCAGCAATGTATAAACAAAATAAACCAGCGTATTGTGTATGTAGAAACTTCTAGAGGCTGTCCTTTTTCTTGTGCTTTTTGTTTGTCTGGAAGAGAAGGGAATACAGTGTTTTTTGATTTGGAGCAAGGGAAAAAAGATTTGATTTTGGCTGCAAACTCTGGTACAAAAACCGTAAAATTGGTAGACAGAACCTTTAATTGCAATGTGAAAAGGGCCAAAGAACTCTTTCGTTTTCTTATTAAAAGTCATGAAAAAGGCCTTGTACCCAAAGAGGTTTGCTTTCATTTTGAAATTGGGGCAGACTTATTTGATCAAGAGTCGTTAGACCTATTAAATAGTGCGCCCAAAGGTTTTTTTCAGGTGGAGGCGGGGATACAAAGCTTTCATGAAGAAACTTTATTAGCCAGTAACCGAAAAACCAATATGGAAAAATTAACAAATAATTTAAAAAAACTAATTGCCCCCCAAAATATTCATGTACATATTGATTTAATTGCAGGGTTGCCTTTGGAAGATTATCCTCTATTTGAAGCTTCTTTTGCCAAGGCTCTTGCATTAGAACCCCACATGTTGCAACTGGGTTTTTTAAAATTGATTTATGGTAGCAAACTACAAAAAGAGCAAGAGAAGCATGGATATATAGCTATGCCCTACCCCCCTTATGAAGTAATGAAAAGTAAATGGCTATCCTTTGAAGAGATGGGACGATTAAAAACCGTAGAAAAAGCCTTGGACTATTTTTATAATAAAGGACGCTTTCCTCAAACGGTAAAAGAATTGCTGAAAATTACGAAAAAAAGCCCTATGGGATTTTTTGAAAACTTAGGAAATGAAATAGAAAAAAGAGGAGGGAAATTGTCTTTTGAAAACAGTTGCGCCCTTCTTTGGGAAATGTACAACAAACATCCAGTGGTGAAAACAGAAGAGCTAAGAGATTGGTTGGTAATGGATTTGATTATGTATAATAACACCGGCTATATTCCTGGTTTTTTGCGTAAAGAAGAAGGGAAAAACAAAGAAATAAACGTGTTGGTACGTAGGAAATACCCTAAAGGGAGAAAACTGGGGATAGGCTACTTGTATTTTGGAGAAACCAGAGTCATCGTAGGGGATTATCAGGAAGAAGGGCACCCTGTTACAGGAGAGTTTCCTACTAAAATGTACTTGTTAAAAGAGTTGGAAAGAGAAAAACTTTCATAAAGAAAAGGAAAAGGAATATAAGGTAATAAGCTTTTCCTTTCAGTTTTACAATCAAAACTGTAGCATGATTACCATATTCTTATTAAATAAGAAGAGAAACTTCCTCTTCATTTGAGCTATACTATTGGATATAGTATAATATTACTTTCAAACAAATTATTGAAGGAGGCTATTATGGCCGAAACATTGTTAATTATTGATGGGAACAGCTTGCTATATAGAGGCTTTCATGCGCTCCCCTTGTTAAGCTCAAAAGGGGTATATACCAATGCCATTCAAGGCTTTATGGGAATGTTGCTAAAAGCCATTCAAGAAAAAACCCCCACCTATTGCACAGTGGCTTTCGATGAGTATGGACCTACTTTTAGACATGAAATCTACGAAGAATACAAAGCAGGAAGAAAGCCCACCCCTGAAGAATTGAAAATGCAGTTTCCTTTAATGAAAGAGCTTTTAACCCTAATGGGAATTGGTGTGATTAGCCTTCAAGGATATGAGGCAGATGACATTTTAGGAACCTTTGCAAAGCAAGGAGAAAAACTAGGAGTAAATCCGTTATTGTTAACTGGGGATAAAGATGCCCTTCAACTGGTAAACGATACAACCCATGTGCTTTTTACAAAAAGAGGCATTAGTGAAACCATTGAATTTGACCCACAAACCCTTTACGAAACGTATGGAGTGTATCCTGAGCAAGTAATTGATTGGAAAGGGCTAATGGGAGATAGTAGTGATAACATTCCAGGGGTACCGGGAGTAGGAGAGAAAACAGCTACTAAATTATTAAAAGAATATGGAAATATGGAAAATATATATCTTCATAGTGAAGAAATTAAAGGAAAACTGGGAGAGAAAATACGAGATCATAAAGAACTGGCTTATTTTAGCAAAGAATTGGCCACCATCAATACCCAAGTACCTTTACAGCTTAATTTAGAGGAAATTAAGCTAACCAATTTGCAAGGAGCTATTCCTTTTTTTAGAGAATATCAAATGGTTCAAATGGAAAAAAGGTTGATGAACCTTCTTAACCAAGGTAATTATGGAGAAAACACCATTGAAGAAAAAGTAGAAACATTACCGAAAATTCAGTGGATTGACCTTCGTACTATGGAAGAAATAGAAAAAGAAAAAAAACTTTGGGAAAAAGAAAAAGAGATAAGTTTATTTTTAGGGGAGGGCTTAAGTCTTTATTTTCCTGGCATAAATAAAGGATATCGAATGTCTTTTGCCTATAGCTTACTAGAGGAAGGGCTAATTCCTCAGCAGGTACTAAAAGCCATAGCACCGGTAATGGAAAACAAGGCTTTTGTTACCCATGGGGCAAAAGATTTTTACCATCTTTTGGCAAAAGAAGAATTAGCAATTCCCCAAAAAATACAGTGGGATACCATGATTGGAGCATATTTATTAAATCCTCAAGAAAAAAGTTATACTTTTGAAAACCTTTATCCCGATTTGTCACCGGATGCTTTTACTGTATACATTCAGTATCAAAACCAAAGGGAAGAAATTGTGAAAGAAGATATGGCCGATTTAATGGAAACCATTGAGCTCCCTTTATCAAAGGTATTATTTTTAATAGAGCAAAGAGGTTTTCAAGTTGATAAGCAGGTTTTGGAAAGCTTAGGAAAAACCTTTAATGAGCAAATTGCTTCATTAACTCAAAGTATTTATGAAAGTACCGGAGTAGAAGGATTTAACATCAACAGTCCTCAACAGTTGGGAAAAGTTCTCTTTGATACATTAGGTCTGCCTACAGGAAAAAAGAAAAAAACAGGCTACAGCACCAGTGCCGAAGTTTTAGAGAATTTAGTTGATTTACATCCTTCCATTGAAATGATTTTAAATTATCGTCAAATTAACAAGCTAAATGGAACCTATATTGAGGGTTTATTAAAACTTATTGGAGAAGATGGGCGAATTCATTCTACCTTTGAGCAAACAGGCACTGCTACCGGTAGAATATCCAGCAATGAGCCGAATCTTCAAAATATCCCTGTAAGAACCCCAATAGGAAGGGAAATTCGCAAAGCTTTTATCCCTAAAGAGGGCTGGTTTTTAATTGATGCAGACTATTCTCAAATTGAATTAAGAGTTTTGGCCCATTTAAGTGAGGACAAAGCCATGACAGAGGCTTTTAAAATGGGACAAGATATTCATACACGTACCGCAGCAGAGGTATATGGGATTAAAATGGAAGAAGTAACAGGCTCTATGCGTTCCAGTGCAAAGGCCGTCAATTTTGGTTTGGTATACGGTATTAGCGACTTTGGTTTAGCTAAAAACATTGGTATAGGGGTAAAGGAAGCAGGAGATTTTATAAAAACCTATTTTTCTAAATATCCCGGTATTAAAAAATTTATGGATGAAGCAGTTACAACAGGCAAAGAAAAAGGTTATGCAACCACAATTTTCGGAAGAAGAAGGTATTTACCCGAACTAAACAGCCCAAATTACAACGTGCGAAATTTTGGTGAAAGGGTAGCCATGAATGCTCCCATTCAAGGTAGCGCAGCAGATATTATCAAAAAAGCCATGGTAATGGTAGAAGAGCGTTTAAAAGAGGAAAAGATGGAGGCAAAACTTATTTTACAAGTTCATGACGAGCTTTTATTGGAAGCTCCCCCTCATGAAGTAGAAAAAGCCAGTATATTGCTAAAAGAAATCATGGAAAAAGTTGTAAGCTTAAAAGTACCCTTAATCGCTGAGGTAAATTTTGGGAAAAATTGGTACGAAACCAAGTAAGGTTTTCTAAAAGGAGCAGAAAAGTGAAAATCATCGGACTAACAGGAGGCATTGCTACAGGAAAAACCAATATTAGTAACTTATTTAAATCTTGGGGTGTGCCTGTCATTGATGCAGATGAAATATCAAAAAAATTAACAGAAAAAAATGGGAAAGCCTTAAAAGAAATTGAAGAGGTTTTTGGAAAAGAAGTATTTGATGAAGAAGGTAACCTTGATCGAAAAAGATTGGGGAATATTATTTTCACCAATGAAAAAGAAAAAACTAAATTAAACCAAATTATTCATCCCCTGGTTCAAATGGAAATAAAAAAAACCTTGAATGATTTTGAGGAAAAAGGGGAAAAAGTGGTTGTGATTGATGTTCCCTTACTATTTGAAACGGGAATGGCGTGCATGGCAGATGAGGTATGGTTAACCTATGCACCCCAAGAGGAACAAATACGTAGACTGATAAAACGGAATAACTTGACAAAAAAAGAAGCCATGGATCGTATCAATAGCCAATGGCCTACAGAAAAAAAACGACTCTTGGCTAATGAAATTATTGATACTACAGGTACAAAAGAAGAAACGGCTGATTATGTGAAAAAATTATTTTCTAAACACTACTATCCCTTATGAGGAGGAAACCATGGAGAAAAATAATGCCCCTTTCCAATCAGAAGATTACATTGATAAAGGGATGGATATAGAAAATCACCAGGGGAATACTTTTTTAGAAGATGAACGGTTAAATCATCCCTCTTACTATCCTTATCCAGCACCAACTCAAAGGCCAAGGCAACGCCGTGGAGAAAAATGGGAGGGGAGTAAAAAACAAGAGAATCTAACAAGGGAAAACAGAAAAGACCCTAATCCCAGTAGCAAAAAATGGACAAGAATACTTAGTGCTTCCTGTGTTACATTGGCTTTGCTCTTGGCAGGAATTACAGTAGCCAATGGAATGATGATAGGCTATATTCAAACCCAAGTAGGTTTAAAAGAAACAGCTTACGAACAGTATGTCAATCGCCATCCTTATCACTACAGACAAATGATTGAAAGTGAAGCAAACAAATATAATTTAGACCCTGCCTTTGTTGCAGCCATTATATTAAACGAGAGCTCTTTTAAAAAAGATGCAGAAAGCTCGGTTGGGGCCAGAGGGTTGATGCAAGTAATGGGGGACACGGCTCAGTGGATTGCCAGTAAACTTGGAGAAGAAGAAAAATACCATTTTGATTTAATGTACCAAGCTGAAGCAAATATTCGCTATGGTGCTTGGTATTTGGGCTTTTTATCTCAGCGCTTTAATGGAGACCCTGTGTTAGTGGCAGGAGCTTACCATGCGGGGCAGGGAGAGGTGGGAAAATGGTTAAACAACAAAGAATACAGTTTAGACGGAAGAACCATTGAAATAGAAAACATGATTGATGGACCAACCAAACGTTATGTAAAGAAGGTGACACAAGCTTATGGTGCATATAAAGGAATATACTACACAAAAAGTGAAGAAATACTGTAGTTTTATCATAGCAGCAATATTCATAATACTATGTTTTTCTCCAATGTCTGGTAAAGCGTCCCAGGTAAAAGAAGAAATTGAAATAGGAATGGTTTCTACCCTAACGGCTAATCTTTATCCTTTAGAACCCTTAGAGAAAGAAATGGTTTCCGTATATCACTTGGTTTATGAAAGTTTAATAGAATTTGATGATGACTATATGCCCCAGCCTTTATTGGCAGAGTCTTGGGAAATGAGTGGTAATGGTGAACGCTGGGTGTTTACATTAAAGGAAAATGTTTTCTTTTCTGATGGAAGTAAATTAACGGCTCATG
This sequence comes from uncultured Oscillospiraceae bacterium, assembly GCA_964511785.1. Taxonomy (GTDB): domain Bacteria; phylum Bacillota; class Clostridia; order Christensenellales; family Aristaeellaceae; genus CAYFQH01. Next base: position 6,866 of record CAZEIB010000023.1, on the reverse strand, counting down.
ATGTAGCCGCTACCATGGAGCATATTTTAAACAAGGCAAAAGAAGCTGTTGAAGGTAGTTCTGCCAACATGGGATATTATGGAAACTTATACTATTATGTAAAAAACGTGTCCGTAGAAAACGATCGTACCTTGGTGGTAACGGCATCCAGACCCAGCTTTGCTTTTTTGTACGCTATGAACTTTCCTGTTCTTCCTAAAGACAAAATTCTTGAGGAGAACCCTCCCGGAACCGGCCCGTATACCATTGAAAATTTTATTCCTCAAGAAAGCATCTATTTAGTGGAAAGCAGCACTTGGTGGAAACAAAAACCTCAAATTAAATACATCACAGGGAAACTTTTCCCCTCAAATAAAGATTTGCTGTTTGGTTATGAAAATATGTTGGTAGAAGGGGCATTAACCCGATCCATATCTGCTGCCCAATATAGCAATAGCGATATTTCCTTAAGTATGGATTATAGAACGAACCAATTGGAAACCTTGCTTATTAACAATAGTGCACCGGAGTTTAAGGATGTTTTAGTAAGGAAGGCTCTACGGCATGTGATTAATGCTAACCAAATTGCTTCCCAAGTATATATGGGAATGGTAAGACGAACAGATACGCCTATGCCTAACGGTACATGGATGTACAATGAAGACGGTTTGGTTCATTATGAACATGACATTGAAAAAGCAAAAGAATACTTGGCTCAGGCCGGTTGGAAAGACAGCAATGAAGATGGAGTACTGGACAAGCCTAAAGAGGATGGTAGTGGGGAACTGCGAAACTTCAAAGTACGATTATTAGTGTACGATGAAGCGGATAGTAGCCTTAGATATGATACTGCAACCATGATTAAAAGCATGTTGGCAGAAGTAGCAATAGACGTATATGATATTCAGTATGTTACTTTTTCTGAAGCAGCGGAAAAACTAAAAGCAGGTAGTTTTGATTTGGCCCTTGTTGCCTTTCAAATGGATCCGGCTCCTGATCCCGGATTTTTGCTAATGCGTAATAATGTGGCCAACTATACAAGGTATGCCAGCGAAGCGATGGATGAGCAGTTTAAAATTTTAAGAAAAGCGGCAAGTTTTGAAAGTTATCAAAAAGCATTGTATGAAATACAGCGAATCTTTTCAGAGGATGTTCCTTTTATTTGCTTATATTATCGGGGAGGTGTAATTTTAACAAGAGAAATGTTTACCATTACAAGAGATATTCGCGAACTGGAACTACTAAAAGGAATAGAAAGTTATAGACCGACAGATTAAAAAAAGCACCTTGAGATTCTCAAGGTGCTTTTTAGATTTTTGTTCTAAAAATCTTCTTCCGGTTTATACTTATCCTCAAGTTTTACCATAAGATAAGCTAGGCCTACCCCTAAAAGAGCACAACCTAAACAAAAAAAAGTGCCAAGGCTAAGATAATTGTAATCAAAGGGAATAATCATAAAAGTAGAAGCCAACACAATTCCTACAATAATAAAATACATTAAGGTATAAGCCTTGGTAAATAAGGCTTTCATTACCTTGGAAAGTGAAATAACGCATAGGAACACCCCTAAAAACAAAGGAATCATCATAGCAATATCAAAGCTTTTAAAACCTGCCAGCAAGGGTCCATAAAAGCCTAAAAAGTAGAGAATATTGGAGGGGCTAAAACCGGGTACTACGGTACCTAAACCAATTAAAGCTCCTATTAAAAGCCAAGCGCCGGTACGCCAAATAGGATTGGCAGGCATAGTGGCAGAGTAGTTGGTGGAAGAGGGAACTAAAAGCTTAAATACAATAAAAGCAACAACAGCAGCTATGCCCATTGCCCAAAGGTGTTTTGGTTTGTGGCCTTCTTTATTGGCCTGACGAAATAAAGTAGGCAAGGTACCTGCAATACAGCCAATAAAAAACCAGAGAACATATACAGTATAATTAGAAAGCAAAGCATCTAAAAGGAAAGAGAAAAGAACAATGCCAAGAAGGCCTCCAATGCCAACGGGTATGAAAAAAAGTATATTCTTTTTAAAGTCTTTACCAATATTGGAAAGAAAGTCAATAAGGCGCTCATAAATACCAAAAACCGCTGCAAGAGCCCCTCCGCTAACACCGGGAAGGATAAAACCGGAGCCGATAAATACTCCTTTAACTAGGCGCATTAACCAATCACCTATTTTTTTTGTACCTTGATTCAATGATCATTCACTCCTTATAAAAAATACTTTATTATCATATCATGTTAAAGGGAAAAAAGAAAATATGAAAGGCTGAAAGAGATTTCTTTCAGCCTTTCATATTTAATCTACAAACAATAAAGAAAAATAAGGAACAATATCCTCTGCATCAGGATAGCTTCCTAAACATTTTAAATAAAGACGAACTTCAGTTTCAAGGGTGAATGTAGGCATTTGTTCGCTTACTACATATATTTTATCACTAAAACCTTTTTTGCTACTGGTCATGGCCATTTTCATTAGCCATTTACTATCTGCTGTTTTTTCAATAGATAAGGGATATAGGGTATATACCATATATCGGTCGGTATAGCCGTCTATTTTATCTATCAAATTTTTATAGGCTGGTTTAATGGCCTCATCTTTGATTAAAGCCATTTCTTGGCTTTGGGTAAATTCTCTAATAACAGTAAAGTGAAAACGTCTCTCCGGCAGGGAGCCGCTTGTAAAAGAAATGGTGATTTGTGTTTCTTTTTCTTCTTTGGTGGAAATGGGAAACGAAAAAGTTTTATCGCCGCCAATGGTTTTTTTGATATTTTTATCATCATACATTAGCTGAACCTTAGCGCCCTTAATGCTAGTTCCCTCTAAAGTAACTTTATCATTATTGGTAACTAAAGGCATTTCAGTGGATTTGGAAACTTCTTCAAAATCATTAAAAAAGCTGATGGGAATTCTTTTCTTGTTAAAAATGATAGATTGAATAAGCAAATCTTCATAGGTTGCACCACTGGGGGTAATTACTGATAAACTCATGGCATAAGTACTTTCAACAGGCAATTCTATCTCTAGCTTAAACTCCCCTTTTTTATTGGCTACGGTTTCAAAGGTTAAGGGTTCTTCTTCCCTCGTCCAGCTCATTACCATGGCAATTACCTGTGAGTCGGCTTCTGCACCACCTTTTACAGTAAAATTTCCTGTATTGGTTTCACTGGGAGGGGGTTGGGTATAGTAAATGGTTTTGGCGGCACTTTCTAAAGGCAGGGGGAGTATTTGAGTAAAGGCCCAACTCTCCATTACTTTATTTAAAATGTTGTTATCAGCTCCCTTAAGGCTTCTGCCGAAAACTTTTAAGTCAACAGTAATGGTATAGCCGTTTCGAATAGTGCGCCTTGCAAAACCTCTGTGGGTAATAGCGTTGGCAAAGCGGTGGTCGTATTTTAGCATTAAAAACCGTCCAATTTTTTTGTCACTTTGCCACTCGGCACTTTCAAAGGAATATTCAGGATAGAGTGCATCATTTAAATGGTCTGCCCTATATTCACTTCTAAGTTGTGGGGTTTGTTGCTCAATATCAAAATAGGTTTGAGCCCAATCATCTTTAATTGCACTAATTTCAAGGGAAATGGTTCCTTCAGGGTTCCAAGCTTGAAAAAGCACATGGTTGTCTTCAAGTTCCTTTTTCACTTCTTCAAAATCCTTTTGCTTAGAGGCAAGCCAAGGCCTGTTTTCTTCAAGGGTATCAGGGGTGAAGAACACAGTAAAGTTCTTTGGAAGTTGAAAGGTTGCATAAATACTGTCTAAATTAATAACAGGTAAACTATCCTCAGCAGCAGACATGGAAAGGGGAAGAAAAAATAAAAGACAAAAGAAAAGGGAAAGAACTATTTTTAATTTTCTCATTGTGTACCTCCTTGACTTTCAGAGAAAACAGATAAATAAAGTGTGCCGCTGGGGATAGGACCTAGATCTTCTATGGTTACAGCAGTATCCTTTCCTACATAAAGGATCTCCATTGGGATTTGCGGTAAAAGCCCAATTAAAGAGTCGCTATAAATAAAGTAGGATTCGTGGTTTTCGTCTTCAAAAACAAAGCCACGTTTTTCTTTATCTGAATAAAGGTGAGTAACAATACCTGAAAGAACCATTTCTCTATCAGCATATTTTGCAGGATCCTTTAAAAGAAGGTCGTATTTGGGAGTAACAGCTTTTTTTAAAAAGCTTTCAATTTTTTCTTCTTCTCCTTCAATTCTGGTCAAAACCAATTCTTCCTGATGCTTTTTATACCCTTCACCCATGGCGGATAGGGTGAAAATATTCTCTCCCATTCGCCCCATGGTCACCTCAAGGGAGAAACTCCCATCAGCCAAAGCGGTGGTTTGCACAGGCTTTTGTTTACCTACTACTTCCACTTTGGCATTTGGCAAGGTTGAACCTGTAAGGGTATAGGTTTTATGAGGTATTTCATTGGGAAAGGAAGACAAAACAAAAGGTGTAACTTCTTTTG
>CAZEIB010000023.1:0-2420 GCA_964511785.1 uncultured Oscillospiraceae bacterium | reverse complement strand
AATATGTACAGTAAAGCCTACGTTACCATAGCCTTTTTCTCCTATGGTTTGAAAAGAAATGGTGTTTTTTCCTTCTTTCAACCCGTCGGAAATGGTTACAGTAAACTGTCCCTTATCGTCAGCGGTAAAGCGCTCATAACCACGCTCATCAATATAATAGCGCAGGTTCGCATTGGCCTCGGTAGTGCCACTAACGGTAAGCAGGGTACTATGCCAAGTAGAGGGAATATAGTCAAAAGTTAAGGGCGTAAGATCTCTTGCAATTTTCACTTGGGCAGGAGGAGGAGAATTGGTAGGGGAAAGAGGGGGGAAGGTGGCAAGAGGAAGAGGATCTTCTTTTTCTTTTTGGCCTTCTTCTACCTTACCCAGGCTCATTAAGTTTTGTATATTGGTAAGAATTATTTTTTCTTCTTCCTGAGATAGTTCACGGTTAAAAAGGGGCACTTCCCATAAAACTATTTGTTGATTAAGGAAGGAAATATAATGACAAGTGGTTAAGGGCTGATTTAAAGGAGAGGTGGTAAAAAAATACCACTGTTCGTCAAGCCACTTACCTGTTTGGTGAAGAGAAAAAGATTTTTGAACCCAGTCTAAAAAAAGATTTTGTTGTTTTTGGTTTTCAAAATCAAAGGCCATATTGGTAAAGGAATCTGGAAGAGGAAAGGTCTTTAACAGAAGTTGAGTTCCTTCATTAGTTGTGATATAGGCAAGTATATTTTGACTTTCAAAGCCTTTTTCCATCTCTTCAGGGGATAAAAGAAGCTTTTTTAAAAGGTCCCCTTGCTCTGTCATATTTTCTTTTGTCATAACACTCCAATCATCAGGAAGGTAAATGCCTAATCCTTGGAGAAAAAAGGGATGATAAACTTCTTCCGCCAGTACAATAGAGCCGGACAAAAGCAAAGTAAACAGCAATAACAAAGCCAACAGTTTTTGTTTTAAAGGTGCCATAAAAGCCCTCCTCTATAAAAATGTATAAATAATTACAAATGTATAACAGCTTTATTTTATCATAGTAATTTTATCTAGGCAAGAAGAGTAAAAACAAACAGAAGTGGAAGAAAGACCACTTCTGTTTAAAAAGAAAGATAAAAATGTTATAACTTGTTAAGATTATCATAAAAGGGGTTAACATCTAAAGTAATAAAATAATCTTTAGGGGTTTCTCTTCTTCGAATTAACTCAAAGGTATCATTTCCCTTATATAAAACCTCACCACTTCTAAAACGGCCATTATAATTGTACCCCATGGCATGGCCATGGGCGCCGGTATCGTGAATGATAAGAATATCTCCAATTTCAATAAAGGGAAGGAGGCGATCAATGGCAAACTTATCGTTGTTTTCACATAAGGAACCGGTAATGTCATAAGTTTTTTCATGGGGAAAATCTTCTTTACCAACAACGGTTACATGATGGTAGGCCCCATACATGGCAGGGCGAATTAAATCGCAGGCGGAAGCATCTACCCCTATATAGTGTTTGTAGGTGTTTTTTTCGTGAACAGCTTTAGTAACCAACCAACCGTGGGGTCCTGTTATAAAGCGGCCAAGTTCTGCAAAAATAGCCACTTCATGAAAACCCTTAGAGGTAAAAACTTCTTCGTAAGCTTTTTTTACCCCTTGGCCAATGGCAAAAATATCTGCTTTCTCTTCTGTTGGCAAATAGGGAATTCCAATGCCACCGGATAAGTTGATAAAAGCAATTTCAAGTCCGGTTTCTTTATGTAGTTCTACAGCTAACTGAAATAATTCTTTAGCTAAAGTAGGGTAATAATTTTCATCAGTAGTATTACTGGACAAAAAAGCATGAAGACCAAATTTTTTAACCCCAAGGATTTTTAGTTTTTGCAAGCCTTCCCTAAGCTGATTGCGGGTAAAACCATACTTTGAATCACCGGGGTTGCCCATAATTTTAGTACCTATGGAAAAATCTCCCCCCGGGTTGTACCTACAAGAAATGATTTCAGGTATTCCACCATGGTTTTTTAAAATATCGATATGGGTAATATCATCTAAATTAATGTAGGCATTTAATTTACGGGCATAGTCAAATTCTTCATAGGGCATAGCATTGGCGCTAAACATAATATCTTCACCGGTAAAACCCAGGGCTTCAGCTAATAGCAGTTCCGTTTGGGAAGAACAGTCTACTCCGCAACCTTCTTCCTTTATTATTTGCAATATAGAAGGATTGGGTAAGGCTTTTACAGCAAAGTATTCTTTAAAGTGCTTACACCAGCTAAAGGCCTTTTGTAAATCACCAATGGTTTGGCGAATACCCCTTTCGTCATACAAATGAAAAGGGGTGGGAAATTGGTTGGCGGCTTTGATAAATACGGAATCAGGTAAAGAAAAATTAGGCATATAATCCTCCTAAGCAATACTGGTATTACTTAGATATTATAGCCTAGAGGGGTT
>CAZEIB010000022.1:0-15328 GCA_964511785.1 uncultured Oscillospiraceae bacterium | reverse complement strand
AGCGATCGCCAATGCTATTTATCGGTATTTGTGGAGCAAGTGGAAGTGGTAAATCTACCTTGGCCCAAGAATTATGTAAAACTATAGGAGCCAATTGTGTTATTCTTAACCAAGATGCCTATTATTTAGACCACGCTCATCTTCCTTTTGAAGAAAGAGTAAAATTAAACTATGATAAGCCCAGTATTTTTGACCATGATTTGCTATTAAAAGATATAGAAACTCTTCTAAATGGTTTCCCTATTGAAAAAAAAGACTATGATTATTCCCTTCATCGTAGGGCAGATACAAAAGAGAAAATCTATCCAAGGGATATTCTTATTTTAGAAGGCATTCATGTTTTTTATGATCAACGTCTAGTAGAAAAAATGTATCTTCGCCTTTATATGAATGTAGAACCAGATATTTGTCTACTTCGCCGTATCGAAAGAGACATTCTTGAAAGAGGGCGTGATATAGAAGGCATTTCCAACCAGTATCTTTCTACTGTAAAACCCATGTATGATAAATACATACGTAACTACATTTCCCAAGCCGATGTAATTGTAGCAAACGGAGGGAAAAATGCACGGATTGTGGATATTTTGGGTGGATATATGAAAAACCAATTAAAATTAAAAGAAACATTTATATAAAAAAGCTGATATATCAGCTTTTTTTATTCTTCAATAATTTGAACATTTTCTCTGCCAAAATCACTAATAATCTGTTCAATGCCCTGCTGCTTTATAGGTTGATGAGAAGAAGCTTCTGATAAAAACACAGCTTCGAAGCCAACATTTTTTCCTGTTAGTTCTTTTAAGCAATTTGTAATTACTTTTTTTCGCTCTTCTCCATTTAGATAATTAGTACTAAAGGTATTCTTTTTATGAAAGCCTACTTGATAATGATTTTCAAAAATACCAATATACCTTCCCTCGCTCAATTGCCCATAAATAGCAGCCTCGTGTTTTTTAAAGTATGTCATTGCTTCCTTCCATATTATTTCATCAGATTCCTCGTTTAGGTTAACTGTTTTTATATGTTCCAATTCAGAAGATTTTTTTTCCTCAATTCTTTGTTCTATCTCTTCTTCCCTGTTGCTTTTTTCATTCCTATCACCTTCATTTTTAATATCATTTTTTTCTCTAAAACCAACCTTTCCATTCTCTGTTTCTTTTGTTTTTTTAGAATAAGAAGAATCAACCTCTTTACTCTTTTCTTTTTTACCAATTAATTCTTCCAAAGTTCCCACTCTTTCTTCCAGTTCTTTTGAATAGGAAGTTTTCGTATCCATGCAGGCTTTAATAGTAACTGTTTCCAATAAAATTCTTGGTGAGGAAGCATAACGCATTTTATTTTCAATTTCTATAAACAGCTCTAGCATATACATAATTTGTTCAAGAGATACTTTTTTCCCTTGTTTTATATACTCTTCACAATCTTCTAAAGTAATTTCCATAATATCTGTCATTTTTTTCCCGGAAGTTTTAGATAAAGCCAATGCGCGAATATGGTAGGAAAGGTCTTTTGAAAAAACTTGTGCTTCTATTCCCTCTCTCATCAGTTGATCAATAATCTTTAGGGCATTGCCGGGGTTTTGATTTATTAGTTGTTCTACAAAAGAAAACATCAACTCTTTATTTGCAGTTCCCATCACTTGCCTTACCAATACATCATTTACTTCTTCACCGGTGCTAATACACATATCCAGCAAACTTAATGCATCCCTAAGAGCGCCTTCGGCTGACCTTGCAATTAAGTGGAGCCCTTGCAAAGTATAAGGCAAATTTCGAGTTTTCATTACTTCTTCTAAACGTTGTACGATTTTACTGGCTTCAATACGTTTAAATTCAAAACGCTGACATCTTGAAATAATGGTAGCCGGTAATTTTTGTGGATCTGTTGTAGCTAAAACAAATAGTGCATGGCTGGGAGGCTCTTCTAAGGTTTTTAATAAGGCATTAAAAGCAGCAGTTGAAAGCATATGCACTTCATCTATAATATATACTTTAAACTTACCCGTCTGTGGCGGATATTTTACTTGCTCTCTTAATTCTCTAATTTCATCTACCCCATTATTGCTGGCTGCATCCATTTCAATAATATCAAGGTTGTTTTCTTGTGATAATTCTATACAATTTTTGCATACACCACAAGGGTCTCCCTCTTGTGGTTGAAGGCAATTTACTGCATTTGCCAGTATTTTAGCAGCAGATGTTTTTCCCGTTCCTCTGCTACCTGAAAACAGATACGCATGAGGAATATTTCCTGACATAACTTGATTTTTCAACGTTCTTACAACAGTTTCCTGCCCTACCATATCACTAAAAGTTTTAGGCCTTAGTTGCCTATACAATACTTGATAGCTCATACTTCCTCCTAGGTTAATCTATAACTTTTATTATACGGTTTTCCCTCAAGTGCTGTCAACACAGATTCACTATCCGTATCTTTAAAAGAATCAAAGAAACCCTTCCTTTTTACTACGCTATGAAAGGAAGGGTTTCTTTGATAGTCTAAAATCTTCACAAAGTAAAGATTTTTTTATTTACTCATTATTTTTGTGGACCAGCATCAATAACTTCTTGGGGCATATTGTTATATTTTTCAAAGTTTTTACGGAAAAGGCCAGCTAGTTTTTCTGCGCTTTCATCGTAAGCTTTTTTATCAGCCCAAGTTTGCTTAGGTTGCAATACTTCATCCGGCACTCCCGGACAAGTTTTAGGTACTAATACGTTAAAGAATGGGTCTACTTCAAATTCACTCTTTTCAAGGTCTCCATTTAAGCAGGCTGTAACCATTGCCCTTGTTAAAGGCAATTTAATACGGCTTCCGCCTTGTCCGTAAGGGCCACCAGTCCATCCGGTGTTCACTAAATATACGTTGGAACCATACTCGTCAATTCGTTGGCCTAAAAGTTCAGCATAACGAGAGGCGGGTAATGGCAGAAAGGGAGCACCAAAGCAAGTAGAGAAAGTTGCTTGCGGTTCGGTAATTCCTCTTTCTGTTCCTGCAAGTTTTGCAGTATAACCACTTACATAGTGATACATTGCAGCTTCTTTTGTTAACTTGGATACAGGAGGTAAAACACCAAAAGCATCGGCAGTTAAAAAGATTACTGTTTTAGGATGTCCGGCTACGCCGGGGATTTTTGTGTTGGAGATAAACTCTACAGGATAGCCTACACGTGTGTTTTCTGTTAAGCTGTCATCGTCAAAATCCGGTTCTCTAGTAACAGGATCATATACTACGTTTTCTACTAAAGCACCAAAGCGAATGGCATTGTAAATTTCAGGCTCATGTTCTTTAGACAAATTGATGCATTTTGCATAGCAACCACCTTCAATGTTAAAAATACCATTGTCAGACCAACCATGCTCATCATCACCAATTAAGTAACGGTTAGGATCGGCAGATAAAGTGGTTTTTCCTGTGCCACTAAGACCAAAGAATAAAGCACTATCTCCATCTTCTCCACTATTGGCACTACAGTGCATAGATAATACATCTTGTTTAGGTAAAATATAGTTCATAATAGAGAATACACTCTTTTTCATTTCTCCTGCATATTGGCTACCTGCAATCAAAACAATTTTCTTTTCGAAAGACACAATAATAGCCGCTTCAGAGTGCACTCCATCAACTTCGGGAATACATTTGAAACCCGGTGCAGCAATAATAGTAAAATCTGCTTGATGATTTTGCAATTCTTCTTCTGTTGGGCGAATTAATAGTTGATGCATAAACAAGTTTTGGCTTGCCAATTCATTTACTACTCTAACGCCAATGCGGTAAGTGGGATCTGCTCCGGCAAAGCCATCAAATACAAAAATTTCACGATTTTGCAAATATGCAGTAGCTTTTTGATAAATAGAATCAAATTTTTCTTGTGAAATAGGTACATTCACTTTTCCCCAAGCAATTTCATCATGAATACTTGGTTCATCAACAATATAGCGATCCTCAGGAGATCTTCCAGTATATTTTCCTGTTTCCACCACAAGAGCGCCAGTGTTGCTTAAAATACCTTCTTCTCTATCTAAGGCAGCCTCCACTAGTTCAGAAACAGGTAGATTGCGATATACTGCTAGAGGATTGATAATGCCTAGATAGTCCAGTTTTGTGCTCATATTATTCTTCCCTCCATATAAAAATTAGTAAAAAACAAATCCCTACAAGTATAGCACAGAACAATGCTCTTTGTCACAAAAAAAGAAAATTAACTTTCTTTATTCATTGTTCATTCATTTTTGCAAGTAAACCTTCTAAAGCTACTGTACAATCAATCAGTTGATCTTCTAACTCCATTTTATTGCTGGTAAATTGAAGGGTGGGAGGTGAAGTGGGCATTAACACAAGGTTTGAATCTTCCAATTTTCCCAAAGCTCCTACTAATTTTAACGGATCCGGCGGATTTTTTTCGTCAAAGCGTAAAACAAAAGCAGATTTCTTTTTATTTACTAAGTTAATCCCCAATTTTCTTGCTAAAGCCTTTAAATAACCGATGTAAAGCAAGTTTTCAACAGGATCAGGAATATCCCCAAACCGATCTACTATTTCATCTTCCACATCCCTTTTATCTTCTAAGGTTCTAATCATAGCAATTCGTTTATATATATCCATTCGCTGCTCTTTATCTTCTATATAATCATTTGGTAAATAAGCATTAATAGATAATTCAATTTGAGTATCAATTTCTTGAGTGAAATCTTCTTCCCCTTTAAGTTCTGCCATGGCTTCTTCAATTAATTTTACATACATATCATACCCTACAGTAGAAAGCTGGCCATGTTGTTCAGGTCCTAGAACATTCCCTGCTCCTCTAATTTCCAAGTCTCGCATAGCAATACGAAATCCTGAACCGAATTCTGTAAACTCTCTAATAGCACCTAATCGCTTCTCTGCTGTTTCTGTAAGTATTTTATCCACCCTCACTGTAAAATAGGCATAAGCCTGTCGGTTACTTCTTCCTACTCTCCCCCTTAATTGATATAATTGTGATAATCCAAATCGATCTGCATCATATACAATTAAAGTGTTGGCAGTAGGTATATCAAGTCCACTTTCTATAATGGTTGTACATAAAAGCACATCATAGTTTCCATGATAAAAATCCATCATCACATCTTCTAAATCATGTTCTCGCATTTGCCCATGGGCTATGCCTATTCTAGCCTCCGGTACCAATTTTTTAATACGTTGATAAAACCGTTCAATAGATTGAACTCTGTTGTATAAAAAGTATACTTGTCCTCCTCGCTGTATTTCTCTTAAAATAATGTCTCTCATTTGTATATCGTTATACTCAACCACATAGGTTTGCACAGGGAAACGTTCTTCAGGAGGGGTTTCCAATATGCTCATATCTCTAATCCCTATCATTGACATATGAAGGGTACGTGGAATAGGTGTTGCAGACATGGAAAGAACATCAACCTTTGTTTTCATATTTTTAATTATTTCCTTGTGAGCCACACCAAATCGTTGCTCTTCATCTATAATTAAAAGTCCTAAATCTTTAAAGATCACGTCTTTTCCTAAAAGTCTATGGGTACCTACCATAAAATCCAATTCTCCAAATTTTAATTTGCTTAAAACTTCTTTTTGCTCCTTAGGCTTTTTAAATCTACTTAAAAAATCGCAAGTTATCGGAAAGCCTTCCAAACGTTTTACAATGGTATTAAAATGTTGCTGAACTAAAATGGTAGTAGGCGCTAAAAGGGCTACTTGTTTTCCATCCATCACAGCTTTGAAGGCGGCCCTTAAAGCAACTTCTGTTTTTCCATAACCTACATCTCCACATAACAGTCTGTCCATATTAATGATACTTTCCATATCTTGCTTTATCTCTTGAACACTTTGTTGCTGATCTTGGGTTAATTCATAGGGAAAATTGTCTTCAAAAGCAGCTTGCCAGGGGGTGTCCTCACCAAAAGCATTCCCCGGAACCGCTTGTCTGGCTGCATAAAGCTTTGAAAGGTCAAAAGCCATTTCTTTAATGCTGGCTTTTACTTTCCCTTTTTGTTTTTGCCATTCTCCACCACTTAAACGGTTAATTTTAGGGGTTTGTCCCTGACCACCAATAAACTTTTGAATTCGATCCATTTGATCAACCGGTACATAAAGTTTATCGTTCCCATAATATTGTATATATAAATAATCTTTTTTGACTCCTTCACTTTCAAGGGAAATCACTCCTTGATAAATTCCTATCCCATGGTTTTCATGTACGACAAAGTCATTTTCTTTTAATTGAGTAAAGGAAGTGATTTTTTCTCCTGAGGTTTTACGACTTTTTCTTTTGTGAAAACCTGTGCCGTAAATATCCCCATCGGTAATAAATACAAATTTCCCCTCATCCCACACAAAACCATTGGTGTAAGCCATAGGTAATATTATTACTTCCCCCATAATTAAATTATGGTTAAGTTCTTTTGTGTAAGTTGCAGGAAGATTGAATTGCTGAAGATTTTCTTTTAATCTTTTTCCACGTGCTTCGCTACTGGATAAAATGGCAATGCTGTACCCTTTTTCTTTCCATTTAACTCCATCTTCAGCTAAAATTTTTACATTTGAATTGTAAGAAGTAATACCTATACTTTCAAAGGGAATAACTTTTTTAGGCTCCAGTTGTCCCATTCCACGTAAAAAATCGGATAAGGTAACTACAGTATGTTCCTTTAAACTTTGAAGAATTTGCGAATAATCCCAAAGCAAATCTCCTTGAGCAGGTACTGCATCAAACCTCTCTAAAGTTGTTTTAAATTCCTCTATAAAGGTTAAATAATGCCCTTCAATTCTCTCTTTTACTTTATCAGGCTGATTCACCATGATGATAGCCTTTGGAAACCAAGAAGTGATGTTCACCACATCTTCATGTATAACCTGTATCCATGTTTGAATTTTTTTAAAAGGATAACCTTGTTCAATTTTATCTGCATCTTCCAGTATTTGTCCTTGTAAACGTTTTTCTGGTTCTTCAAAAGAAGAAAACCGATGATTTTTTCGATAGCCTTCTTCACCTTGAGAAAAGTGTTCAATATCAAAAAGAGAAGGTAACTCTTCTTCTTCTCCAAAATCATCGTATTCAGATAAAGGAGGAAGTTCATCCTCTTTATCCACTGAATTATTTTTTATATACTGAATGCTATTGCGCATTTTTTCAGCTACTAAAGGGCCGTCTATATGATGCAATACAACCTCTGTTGTTGGCGCAATTTTTATTTCATCAAGCATTTCTATGCTTCGCTGGCTAAGCATATCAAAGCTTCTAATAGAATCAATTTCATCATCAAAAAACTCTATTCTAATGGCATTTAATTCATTTGGCGGATAAACGTCAATAATAGATCCCCTAACAGCACACTGGCCTTTTCCTTCCACCATCCAAACTCGTTCATATCCATTCTTGATTAGTTGATCCACAAGCTCTTCAGGTGCCCTTTCTTCTGCGGATTTTAAATGGATAATCCCTTTTTTAAAGGCTTCCTTAGAAACCAATTTGTTCATTAGAGTCTCTGGCGACAGACATAGTACTCCTATGTTTTCTTCACAAATATGATATAAGGTTTCTAATCGTCTCCAAGTGCTTTCATGGCTGGCGGCTCCTCTGCCAAAGTCAATGTTTTGACTTGGCAATAAAGCCACTTCCTCTTCAAGAAATTGACCAATATCATCTACGGCCTTTGAAGCTTGTAATTCATTTGAAGTAACATAAATAATTGGCCTCTTGGTTTTTTCTGCCAAAGCAGCAGCTAAAAAGGACCTAAACCCTTCAGCCATTCCATAGGTTGCTACAATTCCTTTTTTTTCTATATTTTCTAACAAATCTTGCCAAGATTTTGTATTTATTAATGAAGAAAACAATCCCTTATTCATTTCTTACCCCAATTTCTTTCCCAATCCTATTTTTTATTATATTCTTGCATCACAATATCAATATTATCTGATTTTACAAAGGCCAATGCTCCTTGAGCTGCACATTGATAGCTTTCAAAAGCAACTTCTCTTTCTTTTTTTGTTTGGTAAGTTGAAAGAACCCAGTCTGCCAAATCCCACTCTGGCGGAGGGGCATCAATTCCTACTCGTATCCTCGGAAATTCTTGGGCTCCAAGCTGTGCTAAAATAGATTTCATTCCATTATGAGTCCCTGCACCTCCCTTGGTGCGCATCCGTACTTTTCCTAAAGGCAAGTCAATATCATCATAAATTACTATAAAATTCTCCATTGGAATTTTATACCAATCTACAATTTTTTTTACGCTTTCGCCGCTTAAATTCATATAAGTTTGAGGAAGAGCTAATACTATTTTTTCACCATGAAAGGTCCCTTCTCCAATAAGGGCCTGAAACTTTTTTTTATTAATAGAAATCCCTGTTTTTTCTTCTATCATAGAAAGCACATCAAAGCCCACATTATGCCTAGTGTGCTCATATTTTTTCCCTGGGTTGCCCAATCCAATAATAATTTTCACGTTTTTCTCCATTGTTTCATAGTTTATCATCACTGTTTATTCATTCATGAAAATAGGCAATATTGATGTATTGCCTATTTTTCCTTACAACTATTTATAATATCACAAAAGAAGCGCTTTCTTCTTTTAACCACTGAGAAGGAGATACTTTTGCCGCTTCCCCCTCAACTTCCATAGGTTCCAATGTCATTAAAGACCGTTGGTGGTCAATTCTCTTTTCTTTAGGTTCGGCAGTAGACATCACAAAGGCCAGTCCAACTACTTGGGCATCAAATTCTTTCATTAAATCAATCATGCCTTTTGCGGTACCACCGGCTTTTAAAAAGTCATCAATAATTAAGGCCCTTTGTCCTGGTTTAATGGACCTTCTAGCCAAAGACATCGTCTCTATCCGGCTTGAAGAGCCGGATACATAGTTAATATTTACTGCTGATCCTTCGTAAACTTTGCTAGAACGTCTAGCAATAATAAGTGGAATCCCTAAGGCCCTGGCGGTCATTAAAGCTACAGGGATTCCTTTGGTTTCCATTGTTAATACAAAGTCAGGATGTTTTTCATAATAAGGTTTGGCAAGAATAATTCCCATTTTTTCTACAACATCAGGAATGGACAAAATATCTGAAAGATAGATAAATCCTCCTGGAAGAACGCGGTCTACTGTACTGAGTTTTTTAGCTAATTGAGAAATAAAGCTATATGCTTCCTTCCCCGCCATACCAGGCCTAAAGCGAACCCCACCTGTAGCACCGGTCAAGGTTTCAATTTCGCCAAAATGGTAAGTTTTAACAATTTCTTGAGCAATATCCACATCTTCACTCATGGTGGATTTGGCTGCACCAAATAGTTGGCAAAAATGTGACAGTGTAAAAATTTGATTTGGATTGTTTGATAATATTTTTACCATAGCAGTAATTCTTTCATTACGTTTAACCTTTTTCAAAATGCTCACTCCCAAAATCCATTCTTGTCATTTTACCATATATATGCGAATATTGTAATAGTTATTTTGAAAAATGTTCGTAAAAAAGAAGATATGGGTGTTACCCCTACCTTCTTTCTCGTTTATTATTCATAGCCTAAAGTTTTTAAATCTCCTTTACGGTTTCGCCAATCTTCTCTTATTTTAACCCAAAGCTGTAAATTTATATGAACACCTAAAAATCTTTCAATATCCATTCTGGCCTCTTGACCGATTTTTTTAAGCATACTTCCTTGTTTTCCAATAATAATTCGTTTATGGCTTTCCTTTTCACAATAAATGGTAGCATGTATTTCCATAAAATTCTCATTTTTTTGTTCCATTGCCATCATTTCAACCCCAATTCCATGAGGTATTTCTTCCCTAAGGTATTTCATAGCTTTTTCTCTGATTAACTCTGCTACCACAACTCTTTCTGGTTGATCTGTAATCATATCTTCCGGAAAATACATTGGGCCTTGAGGTAAGAAGGATAATATTTTTTCTTCTAATACCTCTACACCGTCACCGGTAGAAGCACTAATGGGGATTATAGCATCATATCCTTCATTGGAAAATGTTTCTATAAGCTTTAGAAGATTTTCTTTCATTAATAAATCTACTTTATTTAATAACAAAATTTTAGGTATTTTCTTTTTCCCCATGGATTCAACTATGCTTTTATCTTGGTTTCCTGTAGCAGTGGCGTCAACCATCACCAGTAATACATCCATCCCATCCATCGCTTCTTTAACGGATTGCATCATAAAGTGTCCCAGTTTAGTTTTAGGAGTATGCATTCCCGGGGTATCCAAAAAAACCATTTGATATTGATCTTTGGTTCTGATTCCCATAATCCTATTACGAGTGGTTTGAGGTCTATTTGATACGATTGCTACTTTTTCTCCAACAAATCGATTTAATAAAGTGGACTTTCCCACATTAGGTCTTCCTACGATAGCAATAAAACCCGATTGAAAATTTTCTTTGTGCTGTGCTTTATCCATATTTTCCTTCTCTTTCTACTTTTTTTCTGGTAAATCTTTAGGACCGAATCCATGAGGTAAAAGTTCTTTAAGGGTACTTTCCTCCACATGGTCTTCCCAGGTTACCAATATTCTAATTTCAGGGGCAAACTCATTTAGCACTTGTCTACAAGCACCGCAGGGCCAAGGTGCTGATCCTTTTGCAGCAATAGCAATTGTATCAAAGGCCGTTACGCCTTCACTAACAGCTTTAAAAACCGCTGTTCTTTCACCACAATTGCTTAGTCCAAAAGAAGCATTTTCAATATTGCACCCTAAAAAAACTCTTCCATCCTTGCTTAACAAACTTGCTCCTACCGGATATCCGGAATAAGGAGAGTAGGATTTTTCCATTGCCTGTCTTGCCAAATTTAATAATTCTTTGTCAGTCACTTTTCCTTTTCCTATCATATCTAAAGCTTTTTCTTCCATCATCCTCATCTCCTTTTTTTCTTCTTCTTCCATATGGTCGTATCCTAATAAATGAAAAATACCGTGTACACATAAATATGCCGCCTCTCGCTCAAAACTATGCCCATATTCTTTTGCTTGAAAAGTAATATGATCCAAAGAAAAAAACAAATCACCAAGCATTGCTGCCTTTAAACTGTCATCGTAACTGCGTTTTAAACTGTTCATAGACTCTTTCGCTTTTTTCCCTTTTGGGTAAATCACTTGAGGAAAAGATAACACATCTGTTGACTTATTAATATTTCGATATCGAGCATTAATTTCCTTTATTTCTTCTTTGTTCATAATATGTATCGCAACTGCACAAGGAAGGTTTACTTCTTCTGCCTTTAGCGCAGCGTCGGCCGCTAACTCCATTAATTCCATGGTTCCTTTATCTATTTTTCGAGATGAAATCCATTCAATTTTTATCATCTTTTTCTCCCTTGGAATCTGTGGAATCTAAAGGCATCTCACTATTTTTGTTTTGTCCTTTTTCCGTTTTTTTAATTTTACGAACTTCTTCTGTAGGGTATTCAATTCTTTCATGATATACCCCGGAAAGAACCAGAATAAAGGATTCACAAATATCATCGATATCTTTTAAGGTAAGGGGGCTTTCTGTCAACTGTCCGTCACTGATTTTCCCACGGACCAATTCACCAATAAATTTTCGTATATTTTCCTTTGTGGGTTCCTGCATTGAACGAACTGCCGCCTCAACAGTATCTGCCAGCATAATAATCGCACTTTCTTTACTTGAGGGTTTCATTCCGTCATACCTAAAATCATCAATGTTTATTTCTTCTCCATCTTTCGCTTCTTCTTTTGCCTTATGATAAAAGTAGCCCACAAAAGTATTTCCATGGTGCTCTACAGTAATGTTTTGAATTTCCTCCGGCAACCTGTACTGCTTGGTTAAGACCAACCCATCTCGGGCATGGGCCATAATAATAGTAGCAGACATATAAGGGTCTAGTTTATCATGGGGGTTTTCACCAAGCTGGTTTTCCTTAAAATATGCAGGCCTTTTTAATTTTCCAACATCATGAAAGTAAGCCCCCGCTCTAGCTAAAACGCCGTTTGCCCCTATTGCATCAGCTGCAGCTTCTGCTAGGTTTGCAACAACAATGCTATGATAATAAGTTCCCGGTGCCTCTAGCAACAGTCTACGTAATAATGGTTGTTTTGGGTTTGCTAATTCTAATAGTTTACTTTGGGTCGCTACGTTAAAAATTTGTTCAAAAACAGGTTGTATTGCCAAGGATAGTACAGAACCTATTATTGCTCCTGAAGCGTATGTTAAGCCATTTTTAAATACAGCCATCATATTATTATTGCTAATTAAACCAATGGCTAAAATCATTACCACATTACTTATGCCACCATAAAACCCGCAAAGTAGTACACGCACTCTTTGTGCTTTCCCTTTAAGCATATAAATAGCCAAGGTTCCGCCAACAACAGAAGTAAGAAGAATTTTTACCATTTCAGATGAAAAAGTCACTCCCCCTCCTCCGGGAACCAGCCCAACAAAAAGAGAAAGCAGTATGTTGGCCACAATCCCTACCTTTGTTCCAAGTAAGCTTGCTAAAAGCAAACCACCCATATAAACAGGAATAAGGTTTCGATTTATTTTTGAAAACAAAACAGTGGTTATTAATGTAATAATAATTACAAGAGTATAAATTAAAGTGTTTTTAGGAACAAGAATAATACTGGGCTTCATTAACCACAGTAAAATAATTCCACACCCCATCATCATAAAGGTTAATAAAACAACTCCATAGTAATTTTTAATATCTAAGTTATTGTCATTAATTAGCCCAAGGGTTTTTAACATTTCATATTGGTTTAATTCTACTCGTTCTCCTGCCACAACAATATTTTGCCCTTGAGTATAGATTACCGGTTCTATTAACTCCATAGCATTTTCTTTAACCTGTGCTGTTCCCTCTTCATCAATAACAAAATTGGGCTCAATAATTTCCCTTAATAAGGGAGTAACTACATTAAGTAATAAAGCAGTATCTACTTTTGCACTTAATAGCCTTTGAATGTTTTGAATTGATTCATTAATCCTATCTCCTCTAATGGTAGAATTATAGGAAGCCTGCAAAGTAATATTCCCTTCGTTGTAAGCAACATCTAAATTTTCTGTTGTAGTATTTAATAAAATAGATATTTGAAAGTCGCTTAAAGGAATTTCTTCTAACATTTTTTTAGCTTTTTCCAGTTCCTGAGTTGTAAAGCCTTCATTATGATTTTTCTTTGAAAGAAGTTCTTCGCCATAAGCTTGTACTAAATAAAGTTTTTTAAAAAGTGCATCAAAGTTTTTTGCCACTTCATCTTTAACGTTTTCCACTTGATGATAGGAAGATTCTGTGTTTTTTGCTGCTAGTTCTCTATTTTTTACGGTGGTTACTTCATCAACAACTTCTTTTGTTGCTGTAATGGTTTTAGGAGCAATTTGCCCAACTTTCAGGTCGTGTTTTTCAGGAGTAACGATAAAACAAAATAACCCAGCAATAAATATTGTTCCAACAAAAACAATAAGTAAAGATTTAATAACAGGCATTTTCAGACATTGTTTCAACCCTTTTTCGGCATTCTTAATCTTTTTCCCTTTTTCATTTGCTAACACTCGAAACTCCCCTCCACAATTTTAATATACTTGTTTTTGGTGGTTTTCATAGGCTTGTACAATTTCTCCAACTAACTCGTGGCGAACCACGTCTTGTTTTGTCAAACGTATCAGCCCTATATCTTCAATATTATCTAAAATAGACAAAGCTTCTATCAGTCCGGATTTTTTCCCAAAAGGTAAATCTATTTGTGTAATATCTCCTGTAATGACCATTTTAGTATTAAAGCCCAAACGTGTCAAAAACATTTTCATTTGTTCAGGAGTCGTGTTTTGCCCCTCGTCCAATATGACAAAAGAATCCGATAAAGTTCTCCCTCTCATGTAGGCAAGAGGAGCCACTTCAATAAGTCCCTTCTCTGCCATTCGCTGATAGGCTTCTCCTCCCATCATTTCATAAAGGGCATCAAACAAAGGTCGTAAATAAGGGTCTACTTTTTGTGCTAAATCCCCAGGTAAGAATCCCAGCTTTTCTCCTGCTTCTACTGCAGGCCTGGTTAATACAATTCGCTCAACTTCTTTACTTTTTAAGGCTACCACAGCCATGGCCATGGCCAAGTAGGTTTTTCCCGTACCAGCTGGTCCTATACCAAAAGTTAAGGTTTTATTTTTAATACTCTTAACATATTCTCTTTGTCCTAAAGTTTTGGCTTTAATCTTTTTCCCTTTATGGGTAATAGCCACAATTTCCCTAAACAAATCTTGAGTTTCTTCCAACCTATTTTCTTTTGCCAAAGCAATAATATAACGAATGGTATTTTGATCAACAACTTCATTTTTTTCAATTAACTCCAGAAGTTTTTGAACTGATTTTTTAGCTAATTCCCCTTCTTCAGCTAATCCAACAATTCTTAGCTGGGTTCCCCGTAAAGAAATTTTTGTATTAGTTAATTGTTGAATCGTTTGAATATATTTATCATTTGTTCCAAAAAGACGTCTATAACTATCCAACTTGTCAATTTCGATAAATTTTTGTATTTCTTCCTTTGACAATACCTTTATTCTCCTATTCTTTATAGTTTTTCAATAATACCATCCACTAAGCTTCTAAAGGTATCCTTTACCCTACCACTAACAGCTACCACATCTTCATGGCTTAAAGGTGTATCCAGTATTCCTGCAGCCATGTTGGTAATACAGCTAATCCCCAGTACACGCATTCCACTATGGCGGGCAATCATGGTTTCAGGCACTGTAGACATTCCTACCGCATCTGCTCCTAGTATCCTTGCCATACGTATTTCCGCTGGACTTTCGTAGCAGGGTCCACTGAACCAACAATAAACTCCTTGTTGGGTTTTGATTTCTTTTTCTTTAGAAACAGCATGTAGTAATTTCCCTAGTTCTCTATCAAAGGCATGGGTCATATCAGGGAATCTTGGTCCAAACTCCTCTAAGTTAGGCCCTACTAAGGGATTCATTCCCGATAGGTTGATAAAATCGGTAATTTGCATTAAATCCCCCGGTTTAAAGGAGGTGTTCACTCCTCCGCAAGCATTGGTTACAATAAGGGTTTTTACTCCCAGTAGTGCCATAACCCGAATAGGTAATGTCACTTCTTGTATGGGATAGCCTTCATAGGCATGAAACCGCCCTTGCATCATACATACTCTTTTTCCATGGAGGGTACCTGTACACCAACGGCCTGCATGACCTGCTACTGTAGATTCCGGAAACCCCGGAATATCACTGTAAGAAATAAAGGTGGGGTTTTCCAACGCTTCTACATAATCTCCCAAACCACTGCCCAACACAATGCCAATTTCTGCAGTTCCTGCTATTTCTTTAATGTAAT
>CAZEIB010000021.1:0-15553 GCA_964511785.1 uncultured Oscillospiraceae bacterium | reverse complement strand
CAATGCAAAAAAATACTGGAAGCAAATTTAAAAATGTTTAAGATGAAAACAGAATATCTAAATATTTCCGAAAAAGATTAATTTAACTTGGAAGTTTAACAAAAACGAATCAAGAAAATAGGATAAAGGATAGAAGAGGTGTTTTGCAAAGATTGAAGGTAGTTGACTTTAAAGAAAAGGGACCTTATAATTAATTATTGTATAAAGTTTTATTTAAAACTAAATAGGAGGAAAAAATGGAAACGCGAACAGAAGTGCTAATGAATATACGTAAAGTGCTAAAATATTATGAAAGAATGATGAAAATAGCCGGAGACAAGTATGGAATCACACAAATCGAAGTAAAGATATTGGCTTTTTTACATCATAATCCACAAAAAGATACAGCAAGTGATATTGTAGAGTTGCGGATGCTACCAAAGGGTAATGTTTCTCAAGGAATAGATAATTTGCTG
Source organism: uncultured Oscillospiraceae bacterium (assembly GCA_964511785.1). GTDB lineage: Bacteria > Bacillota > Clostridia > Christensenellales > Aristaeellaceae > CAYFQH01. Next base: position 15,098 of record CAZEIB010000021.1, on the reverse strand, counting down.
GCAAAGAATTTTCTTGTAAAAAAGGTAGATGAACAGGACCGACGGAAAATTCATTTATCCTTAACACAAGACAGCCATAACATTGTTAAAGAAATTTTTGAATTACAAAAATCAACGGAAAAACAACTTTTCAAAGGCTTTTCAAAGGATGAGTTAAATCAGTTTATTCGGTTGGTTTTACGTATTTTTGAAAACGCAAGGGAAGGGCTGGAAGAATTGTTGCAGGAGGAGAAAAATGAAGGAGCAAAATAGTGAGTTTTTAGGGAAAGAACCTATTGGTAAGTTATTGAAAAAACTGGCACTACCTGCAGTAGTAGCCCAGATGATTAATATGCTCTATAACCTGGTAGACCGAATATATATCGGACATATACCCGATGTTGGTCCTTTGGCTTTAACAGGGCTTGGTGTATCCATGCCCCTGATACTGATTGTTTCTGCTTTTGCAGCCCTTGTTAGCAGTGGTGGCGCACCTAGAGCCTCTATTTATATGGGTAGTGGAGATATGGGTAAAGCAGAAAAAACCCTAGGGAACTGCTTTTCTCTTCAAGTAGTTTTATCTATTGTGTTAACAGGGGTGCTGCTAATTTGGAATAAAGATTTTTTATATACCTTTGGAGCAAGTGAAAACACCATAGGTTATGCATTAGATTATATGAATATTTATGCCTTAGGAACTATTTTTGTTCAGTTAACTCTTGGAATGAATGCCTTTATCACGGCTCAAGGCTTTGCGAACACAGCCATGATATCGGTACTTATTGGGGCAATAGGCAATATAATATTAGACCCGATTTTTATTTTTGTATTGGATATGGGGGTTAAAGGAGCTGCAATTGCTACTGTTATAGCTCAAGCATTATCTTGTGGGTGGGTTTTGTTTTTTCTGTTCGGGAAAAAAACCACATTGAAAATAAAAATAAAAAACTTGGTACTAAAAGCAAACATTATTCTTCCTTGTTTGGCCCTGGGTTTAGCAACCTTTATTATGCAAGCCAGTGAAAGTATTGTACTTATTGTATTTAATGCCTCCTTATTGAAATATGGAGGAGATATTGCCGTGGGAGCAATGACTATTTTAAGTAGTGTTATGCAATTTGCCCTGCTACCTTTGCAGGGAATAGGTCAGGGAGCACAGCCTATTTTAAGCTATAATTTTGGAGCAAGAAATAAAGAACGGGTAAAAAACACCTTTAAACTATTATTAAAAGTAAGTTTAGGGTATTCGGCTGTTTTGTGGGCAGTAGTAATGATTTTTCCCCAAGGATTTGCACGGATATTTACGCCTGATTTGGAACTAATTGCTTTTACAAAAACGGCACTTCGAATTTATTGTGGAGCCCTTATTCTTTTTGGCATTCAAATGGCCTGCCAAATGGCTTTTACCTCCTTAGGAAATGCTAAAGCTTCCATTACAGTTGCAGTAGTACGTAAATTTGTGCTCTTACTCCCTCTTATTTTTATTTTACCAAGGCTCATTCCTTCAAATCAAGCAATGGCAGTGTATTTAGCTGAACCTGTTGCGGATGTGATAGCAGTTACTTTTACCGCAATTCTTTTTAGCAAGCAGTTTAAAAAAGCCTTAAGTACTTTGGACAGCGTAGCAATATAAAAGGTTAGGAGGAAAAGAATAGGATGGGAGAAATACGTTATTCACAGAAGAAAAACTTAACAAAAGAAGAAATTATTCCTTTATTTGAAAGTGTGAAGTGGGAATCTGCTAATTATCCGATTAGGCTTACCAAGGCAATAAACAACTCTCAGCAGCTTATTACTGCCTGGGATGAAGAAAAGCTGATTGGTTTGATCAATGGTATTGATGATGGAGAGCTTACCGCCTATATCCATTACTTATTGGTAGATCCTGCTTATCAAGGGACAGGAATAGGAAAAGAATTGACCAACAGGTTAATGAAAATGTATAAAGGTTATCGTTATGTTCTTTTAATTGCCGAAACAAAAGCCCTGATAGGCTACTATGAAAGCCTTGGCTTTAGTAAAAAAGAAGGACAGTACCCAATGGCAGTTTTTAATGGAGAAAACCAACAATAAAAAAAGGTGAGAAATCTATTAGAGATTTCTCACCTTTTTCAATTTTCATGTTTAAGCTCAATTCCCTGATACTCGGGATGACGGTCAAACTCTAGCTTGGCAAAAGAACAAAGAGGTACAATTTTCAGTTCTTTTTCAAGAGCCTTATTAACCACTTGCCTAATAAGCTCTTGGGCAATACCTTGCCCACGGTAATGGGGGTTAACAAAAGTATGGTCAACTACCCAAGAATGGTCCCCCGCAGGAACAAAGGTTACTTCACCTACTTCTTTATCGTCTTTTAAGGCAACAATACGGTTGTTGGAAGGTTCAAAAATGTAGGAAATACTATCCATGAATATACGCTCCCTATTTGGTTAAAATAATGGTAAAGTCGTTTCGGTTACAAAAATCAATTCACTATATCATAATAGATCACATCTGTAAAGATGGAATAAGTAGATAAAACTTCTAGCAGGGAAAAATTGTATTTTTATGCAAAGTGGATTATGATGATAAAGATAAAATAATTACCAAGACTGGTTTGAGGAGAAGAAGAATGAAAGAAAATAAATATGATGAAAAGAGGTTCTTTGAAAAATATAAAAAATTTCCTCGTTCTTTATTAGGCCTTCAAGGTGCGGGAGAATGGCAGGAGCTTGAAAAAATGCTCCCTCATTTTACAGGGAAGAAGGTGCTGGATGTGGGGTGTGGCTTTGGATGGCACTGCAGATATGCTGCTGAAAAAGGAGCAAAAGAGGTGCTTGGCATAGACATATCAGAAAATATGCTGGGAAAAGCGAAAGAATTAACTTGGCACCCTCAGGTGGTTTACAAACAAATGGCTATGGAAGACATGGACTTTTCAGAAAAATCCTTTGATGTGGTTTTAAGTTCTTTGGCGTTTCACTATGCCTTTAATTTTGAAACCCTTTGTGAAAAAGTTTTTTCCTTTTTAGATGAAAATGGCATTTTTGTTTTTTCAGTAGAACATCCGATTTTTACAGCTCAAGGGAAACAAGATTGGATTTATAACCAGCAAGGAGAACCCCTTTATTGGCCTGTAGATGATTATTTTAATGAAGGAAAGCGGGAAGCAGTATTTTTAAAAGAGAAAATTGTTAAATACCATAAAACAATAACCACCTATATAAACGGGTTGTTAAACGCAGGGTTTACCCTTAAAAAACTGGTAGAACCCATGCCGCCAAAAGAAATGATAGAAACTAATAAGCAGATGATTCACGAACTGAGAAGACCTATGATGCTTTTAATCAAAGCAGAGAAAATTTGTAAATAAGTGGAGGGAAAAAATGATTATACTACTTGTCATTATTTATTTGGCATTTATCGGCTTAGGTCTTCCTGATGGGTTGTTGGGCAGTGGCTGGCCCTCCATGTATCAAAGTTTAGGGGTGCAGTTATCCGGAGCAGGAATCATTTCTATGATTATTTCCGGAGGAACCATTATTTCAAGCTTATTTAGTGATAGGTTGATAAAAAAATTTTCTACGGGAATTGTTACCTTTATTAGTGTATTGATGACTGCAGGGGCTTTGGTAGGAATCAGCTTATCAAAACAATACCTATTAATTTGTTTTTGGGCAATTCCTTTAGGATTAGGAGCAGGGTCGGTTGATGCTGCTTTAAATAACTTTGTAGCCTTATATTACAAAGCCAAGCATATGAACTGGCTTCACTCTTTTTGGGGCATTGGAGCATCTTTAGGGCCTGTTATTATGGGAATTACCTTAAGCAAGTGGGGAAGCTGGCGCTGGGGCTATGGGGTTGTTGGAATCATTCAATTAGTTATTGTAATGATCCTGGCCCTTTCCCTACCATTATGGAAAAAAGCACAAAAAGAAGAAAAAGAAGAAAAAGAGGGGAACGCTACCATAGGTCTTAAAGGAGCCTTACAAATGAAAGGGGTTAAGCCTATTTTAACAACCTTTTTTGCCTACTGTGCTGTAGAGGCAACTGTTGGCTTGTGGGGGAGTAGTTACTTGGTTTTAGCCCGTGGCCTAAACGAAGAAAAAGCAGCGGGTTTGGTCGCTTTGTTTTTCTTTGGCATTACTTTTGGCCGTTTTTTATCTGGCTTTTTAGCTATCAAACTTTCCCACAAACAAATGATGGTTTCAGGGCTAACAGCCATAGGGGCTGGGATTATTTTATTGTTTTTACCCTTTAGTACTGTCTTTGCTTGGATGGGATTGTTTTTAATGGGCTTAGGCTGTGCCCCTATTTTTCCAAGTCTTCTTCACGAAACCCCGGTGAATTTTGGGAAAGAAAACTCTCAAGCCATTATGGGAGTTCAAATGGCAAGCGCTTATGTAGGAACTACAGTAATGCCCCCATTGTTTGGGTTGTTAGGAAACCAATTTACTTTTAAACTCTTCCCTATTTTTTTAGCCTTTTGCTTTGCTTTAATGGTAATAATGTTTTTACGAGCAAAGGATCAATTAAAAAACAGATCATAAAAAGGGATGAATACTAAAAACTACCTACACTTATTTTATTTTTGCAACGGCTCTCACAAAACTGGCCTCACTGGCAAGCTTTAAGGGAAAAGCGTATATTTCAAAAGAGGAAGCAGCTGCTAAAGAAGATAAGTTGGTTAAGTTTTCTAATAAAAGAATTTGATTAGATAATAGTTTTTTATGTAGCGAATGAGGATAGTAATCAGGAGAGGGAAAGTCTATTCCGATCATTTTAACTTTTTGATGAATCAGAAAATCCACCAGTTCCTCCGATAAAACGGGATGTGAGGAAAAGTAAGAGTCTTGATGAAAAAACCGGTCATGGCCTGAGTAAAAAAGCACAATGGTATCGGTTGAAATTTTCTGATAATAATCATCTTTCAAGGAAATACGTTCTTCTTCCCATACATTAAGGAAAACCCCTTGACCATAAAAAGCCTCTAAAGGAAAATCTATAAAACTGCGAGCATCATTGGTTAAATGGGAGGGAAGGTCGATGTGGGTACCTGTATGAAAGCTGCTGTGGATTTCGTAGGTCGTAAACCCTTCTTTTTCTAAAGAGGTAGCCTTATGTAACAATAAGGGACTATCCCCGGGGTAAGCAGGGGTACTTTCCGTTAAAGGATGAGATAAATCAATGAAATGCATAAGAAACTCCTCTGATAAGAATATAAAAAAACCACAATCTGTGGTTTTTTATAGTTAGATTAAAGCAAAATGATATTTGGTTTTAGTGTGGTAAGAATCTCCTTTTTTAACCAATACACTGGGAAAGTGAGGCTTATTAGGGCTATCAGGATAGTGCTGGGTTTCTAAACAAAAGCCATCATACTTATGATAACGCCGGTCACTACGGCTCTTACAATCTAACTGATTTCCTGTATAAAGCTGCACGCCCGGTTGGTCGGTATATACAGTCATTTCAATGCCTGTTAAAGGAGAAAAAACTTTTACATGGTGTTCTTTCGTTGATTGATTAAGCACATAATTAAAATCATATCCATCTAAACCGTAAGTTAGCTGATCCCAGGTTCCCGGTTGATTCATAGCTTCTTTAATGCTTCTGGGAGAAGTAAAGTCGTAGGCAGTATCTTTTACCGGCAGTAATTCCCCAGTGGTAATCAATGTTTCGTCTGTAGGGGTAATGTAATCTCCTTTAATTTGCAAAACATGATTTAGCACATTTTCTCTTTCATCTCCTGAAAGATTAAAGTAATTATGCTGGGTTAAGTTAATAATCGTATCCTCATCGCTAATGGCATGATATTCAATATGCCATTGATTTTGGTTATCCCAGCGGTAAAGCACAGTAATGTCTACATTACCGGGATAGCCCCCCTGTCCATGAGGACTGTGTAGGGTGAGAATGAGCATATCCTCATTTTCCCCTTCATAAGGAACAATATGCCAGTATAGACTATTGTACCCTCCATCGCCGCCGTGAAGGTGATTCACTCCTTCGTTTATACTAAGTTGAAGGTTTTTTCCGTGAAGGGGGAATTGACCTTTGGCAATGCGATTTCCATAACGACCGATAAGTGCACCTAAATTTCCATTAGGAGAAAAATAGGGGGAAAGAGAATTGTAACCTAAAGCTACCTCTGTTAAAGTACCCTTTTGATCAGGCACTTGAATAGACGTAATAATTCCCCCATAGTTAATGACACTAATATTGGCACCGGAAGAATTAGTGAGGGTAAATTGAGTAATGGGGGTGCCATCTGGCATGTGCCCAAAGGGCTTTTGTGTAATAGACATATTGATTCCTCCATTAGTAGTATATATTAACTTTATTGTATCTTGAAAGGGAAAACTGTCAAGAGGAAAAAGAGACTTTATATCTCTTAAAAAATGTTTAAATTCAATTAACCCTAAATTGCTAAAAACTTCGTAGTTAAAAAAGTATGGGAGAAGGATAAAATATTTTAATTTAAAAGCCTCCTTAGCGACAAGTACGCTGAGGAGGCTGAATTTTTTAAATGAAAGTTTATATATAGTTTGGGTATTAGTCAATAAAATCCACAGCAGCTTGCCCTGCAATACGCCCAAATACCACAATATCTGCCACAGCATTTCCGCCGATACGGTTGGCACCATGAATACCTCCGGTTACTTCACCTGCTGCAAATAAACCAACAATAGGGCTTCCTTCTTCATTTAATACTTGGGTAGTGGTGTTAATTTTCACACCTCCCATGGTATGGTGAATGCCTGGGGCTATTTGGATGGCATAAAAAGGGCCTTTTTCAATAGCTACATCCATTGCAGTGTTTCGTCCAAAAGAGTCCCCTTCTTCTCCGTGAACGGCTTTATTCCACTTTTCAATGGTTTCTACAAAAGTAGCTTCTTCTACATTGATTAAAGCAGCTAAAGCTTCTAAAGTATCCCCTTCAACGGTTAATCCGTTTTTAACATAGTTTTCAATAGCAGATAGATTTTCTCGTTGTGCTTGGTCAAATATCAAGTAAGAGTAACCGCCTTCTTGGGCAATTTCAGCGGCCGAAACCACATCTCTTGTGCCCATCTCATCGGTAAACCGTTCTCCCTTTTGATTTACCATAACAGCACCGCCACCGCGAACAGATTCGGTAATCATAATGGAAGTTTCTTGGTGAACAGTGGGATGAATTTGAATTTGCTCCATATCCACAAAAGCCGCACCAATTTCTTTGGCCATCTGCAAACCGTCACCAGTGGCGCTAGGACTATTTGTAGTTACAAAGCCTTTCAAATCAGGATTAATTTCGGCCACCATGTCTAGATTGGCGCCAAAACCCCCGGTAGTTAAAATGGTAGCTTTCCCGTTAATAATATAGTTTGTAGAAGGATTTTGGGCATTTACACCAACAATTTTTCCTTCTTCACTAATAAAAGAAAGGGCGGTAGTATCATACATGATGGTAATGTTTTCAATTTTTTCTGCGTTGGCTAAAAAATGTTCCACTAAGTAAGGGCCTACAGCAGCACCACCCTCAGGACGGTGAATACGTTTGTTGGTAGCGCCACCAGAAAAAGAGACTTCAGGTAGAGGGGCACCGATAGAGGCCAACCAGTCAATTGCATCGGCAGAATTTTCTGCCATGGTTTTTACAAGTTCAGGATTGTTTACGTTTTTACCGCCTGTCATCGTATCGTCAATAAAGGTTTGTATACTGTCTTCAATTTCAAGTTCTTTTTGAACAGAAGTTTCAGCGGCATTCATTCCCCCTGTGGCTTTAGTAGTATTTCCGCCGGCATAGGGCATTTTTTCTAATAAAATAATTTTTTTTCCCTGGTTAGCAGCAGTAATGGCAGCTGACAAGCCTGCTCCACCTGCTCCGATAACAATAATATCTGTATCCAAGGTAATGGCTTCTTTTTCCCCTTGAGTATTTTCTGCTGGAACAATGTCTTTAGGATTTACTTGGGCAGTGGCTAAAGCGGCAATGGTTGCTTCAACAATAGCTTTAGAGGTAATAGTAGCACCTGATACACTATCCACTTCAATGGTTTGAGTATCTATCATAGTTTTGGGCAGTTGTTCAAGGGCAATGGTACCAATGTTTGGGGTTTCTCCATATCCTTCAGCTATAATGGCAGTAATTTCTTCTTCTGATAAGGAAATGGTTACTTCAATATCTCCTCCAAAACCCTTAGCAGTTCCTGTGTACTCTCCGGCTGGTAAGGCTAAAGCAGTGGCAGGAAGAATGAGTAAGGCCACTAACATAAATGATAATAGTTTTCGCATACTATCTACTCCTTTTTAAGCGTTATTGTTATTTGCTTAACAAGTATAACAGAATTCCCTTCACTTGAAAAGGAAAAAAGAAAGAAACTTTTCAATAAAAGAGTAATTATGCTATAATAATGGCTGTTATAGCATTTTTAATAAAGGGAGTTTAGGAATGAATATTAGAGAAGAAATGGCCTTAATTATTGCCCATGGGTTAAAAGAAAGTTATGGGGAGCAAGGAGTATTGCCCCTTGAAGAAATAATAGCCTCTGTTGAAACACCGCCGGATGGGAAAATGGGAGAATTTGCTTTTCCTTGTTTTAAACTGGCAAAAGTTCTTCGTCAGGGACCACCAATAATAGCCAAAACCATAGAAGAAAAAATCTCCAGCCCACTTATTGAAAAAACACAGGTAGTAGGGGGTTATTTGAATTTCTTTTTAAATAGAGAGGTTCTTGCAAATCGGTTACTTCCTATTGTTTTAGAAAAAGGAGGTCGTTGGGGAAGCGAAAACCTAGGCAAAGGAAGAAATGTATGTATTGATTATTCTTCTGTAAACATTGCCAAACGCTTTCATATTGGCCATATTAGTAGCACAATGCTGGGGCATAGCATCAAAAGGATATATGATTTTTTAGGATATCACACAATAGGCATTAATCATTTGGGCGATTGGGGATCTCAATTTGGTAAAATGATAGCGGCTTATAAACATTGGGGTAATAAAGAAACCGTTGAAAAAGACGGGGTGAAGGCCTTGGGAGGGTTGTATGTACGTTTTCATGAAGAGGCTGAAAAAGACCCTGCATTAGATGAAGAAGGAAGAGCTTGGTTTAAAGCCATTGAAGATGGAGACCAAGAGGCTCTAGCAATTTTTGAATGGTTTAAAGAAGTAACCCTTCGGGATGCTGAAAAAATTTATCAAATTTTAGGAGTAACTTTTGATAGCTATGCAGGGGAAAGCTTTTACAATGACAAAATGGAGCCGATTATTGAAGAGTTAAAAAAGAAAAACTTATTAACCATTAGCGATGGTGCTTCTATTGTAGACCTTGAAGAATACCATATGCCTCCCTGTTTAATTTTACGTAAAGACGGAGCAAGTTTATATGCAACCCGTGATTTGGCAGCAGCCGTATACCGCCATGAAACTTATGACTTTGCCAAAAGTTTATACGTAGTTGCCTACGAGCAGGATTTACATTTTAGGCAATTGTTTAAAGTTCTTGAATTAATGGATTACCAGTGGGCTAAAGATATGGTTCACGTGTCTTTTGGGATGGTTTCTTTTGAAGGGCAAAAACTTTCCAGCAGAAAAGGACATATGGTGTATTTAGAAGATGTGTTGGAAAGAGCTATTGAAAAAGCAAAGGCCATTAGGGCAGAAAAAGGTACCCCTGTAGAAAATGAGGAAGAAATATCAAGACAAGTTGGGGTAGGTGCCGTTGTATATGCTATTTTACAAAACAACCGTATTAAAGATATAGATTTTTGGTGGGATAGGGTTTTAAGCTTTGAAGGAGAAACAGGGCCCTATGTCCAATATGCTCATGCCAGAGCCTGCTCTGTATTGCGTAAAGCAGCAGAAGAAAACTTAGGAGAAGGAGATTTTTCCTTACTGGTGGAAGATGAAACAAAAGATTTAATCATGGAATTGGCCCTCTTTCCTGAATCAATAAAAGCAGCTGCAGAAAAATATGAACCATATTTAATTACAAGAGCCGTTACTGATTTGGCACAAAAATATAATAAGTTTTACTTTGAAAACCGCATTTTAGTAGAAGGAGATCCAAAGCTTTCAGCTGCAAGGGTGGCTTTAACCAAGGCGGTTAAAAATACCTTACAGCAAGGGTTGTATTTAATAGGCATTGAAGCACCGGAGAGAATGTAAGAAAAGATAACATTATATCTTAATATCCATTTTAAAAAGGCCACTAACAAGTGGCCTTTTTAAAATGGATATAAGAACAGTTATTTCATAGGTTCATTTATTTTGGTTAAAAATTCTTCTTCCGTTAAAACAGGAATGGATAAATTTTGTGCTTTAGTAAGTTTGCTTCCGGCATTTTCTCCGGCAAGTACAAAAGTGGTTTTTTTACTTACACTAGAGGAAGTTTTGCCACCATGCTTTTCAATAAAGCTTTCTGCTTGGCTGCGGGTTAAGTGTGGAAGGGTACCCGTTAGCACAATGGTAGCATCAGATAAAATGCCGGCAGAAATTTCAGAGGAAGAAGAAAGCAAGCTTTTAGGAGTAACGCCGAAAGCAAATAGCCGTTCTATTCCTAACAAGTTTTCTTCAAAAGAAAAATACTCTATAATGCTTTGAGCAATAATCTCTCCAATTTCCGGTATGGTGGTAAGTTCTTCTTGGGAAGCGCCGGCCAAAGCAAAAACCGTTGGATAAACTTGGGCCAGGTCCCGAGCTGTTTTACGGCCAATGTTAGGAATGCCTAAAGCAAATAAAAAGGCATCAAAATTACAGTTCTTACTGTTTTCAATGGCAGTTAAAATATTTTGTGTGCGTTTTTCTTTAAAGCCTTCTAAGGTTAAAAGTTTTTCGGCGGTTAACCCATATAAATCAGCAGGTTCTTTTACATCGAGATGGTCAAAAAACAGTGCTGCAGTTTTTTCGGAAAAACTTTCAATATCCATAGCGTTTTTACTAGCATAGTGGCTTAAACGGGCCACAATTTGTGGTTTGCAGGAACTGCGGTTCATACAAAAAAGGTGGGCGCCTTTCTCAACTAAAAGGCTATTACAGGCAGGGCAATGGGTTGGTTTTTCAATGGGAATTTCTTCCGGGGCAATATCTCCAACCCTGCCGGTAATTTCAGGAATAACATCGTTAGACCTGCGCACCCAAACTTGGGCATGAAGGGCCACTTTTTTACGTTGTATATCTCCCCAGTTGTTGAGGGTGGCTTTTTGAACCGTTACCCCGGAAAAATCAACAGGTTCTAAATGGGCAAGGGGAGTTAGTTTTCCTGTACGTCCTACTTCCCAAGTGACTTGGTTAAGTGTAGTTACATTCTCTTCTGCTTCAAATTTATAAGCAATAGCCCAACGGGGAAATTTTTCTGTATAACCCATACGGGTTCGTAGGGGAAAGGAGGCGACTTTAATGGTTGCCCCATCAATCATAAAATCTAAATCGTGGCGAGATGTAATCATTTCTTCCAACAATTTTTCCAATTCGGGTAAGGTATGGGCTTGTTTTAAAAAAGGGCTTACGGGAAAACCGTTTTCCTTAAGAAAACCCATCATTTCTTTTTGCCCAACATAAGGAGGATGATCAATAGAGTTTACTTGATAAAAGGATGCATCTAAATTACGTTTTGCAGTTATAGTAGGATCTAAATTACGTAAAGCCCCTGCGGCACCGTTGCGAGGGTTTTTAAGGGGTTCTTGGGCTGTATGATTATAGGCATGAAAACTGGACCAGCGCATAATACATTCTCCCTGAACTTCCATAAAACCTTTATAAGGAATAGAAAGGGGAATGGAGCGAATAGTTCTGGCCTGAGGTAAAATAGCTTCTCCAACTTCTCCATTTCCTCTGGTAGCTGCTTGTACCAACAACCCATTATTATAAGTTAGGTTAATGGAAAGACCGTCGAACTTATACTCTACAAAGTAGGTAAGAGGAAGAGAAAGGCCCAACTCTTTTCCTGCTTTTTCGCAACGAACCATCCAAGCCTTAACTTCAGCAAAGTTTTGTGCCTTATCCATACTCCAAAGGGGAGAGACATGTTTATGGCTAGGAAAGCTCTCAAGGGGATCTCCCCCTACCCGAAGGGAGGGAGAAGTGGGAAGTTGAATGTTGTCCTTCTTTTCCATTTTAAGCAATTTGTCGTATAACTTATCCCACTGGGTGTCAGATATTAGGGGGGTATCCTCTATGTAATAAGCAGCAGCGGTTTTATTTAAATAATCTACCAGCTGCTGCATATTATTTGAGGACAATATTTGATGATATTCGTCCATAGGTACATCCTTCTTAAAGCTTTTAAATATTATATAAAGTATTTATTGACCCACTTTTACAATTGGAGCAATTTGAAGAGAAAACTCTTTTTCTCCGTAAGCGGCAAACTCAATAGTAATACGGGCATCTTTTCCACTGCCCTCTACCAATAGCACATTTCCTTCACCGAACTTTTTATGCATAACCCTGTCTCCTTGAGAAAAAAGATTTTGCATAGCACCGGAAGTTAAGGGGGTAGCCATAGAAGGAGTAAACCCTTTTTGCACCCCAGGAATTCCTAAGGAGTTGGCAGTAGAGGGAATAACTACTTGAGGAACGCCAAAAGAATCGGTAGGGCCCTTAATTACTCGGTTATTTCGTTTGGGGCGGTTAGCAATTGGAGACTTTTCGCCAAAGGATTTTTCCATTTTGGAAATCCATTGATTATCCAGTAAACGATCGGGAATTTCCGAAAGGAAACGTGAAGGGCCATTATGATGGAGCTGATTATAAAGCATACGTTGATTGGCATAAGAAAAATAAAGCCTTTCCATAGCACGGGTAATTCCCACATAACACAATCTACGTTCTTCTTCTAAGCGATCCTCTTCTAAGATGCTTCTTCCAGAAGGAAAAAGTCCTTCTTCCATACCGGCCATAAATACAATAGGAAACTCAAGGCCCTTGGCACTATGCAAGGTCATTAAAGTAATATGTTGTTGGCTCTCTTGTGCCTGATCTAATTCTGTTACTAGGGCAACGTTTTCTAAAAAGTTTTCAAGGCTGGCTTCTTCACTGGCATTTTCAAACTCTTTTACAGCACCTAAAAACTCTTCCATGTTTTCAAGACGGGTTGCCGCCTCGTCAGATAAGTCTTTTTCGTATTGGGTTTTTAAACCAGTTTTTTCAATGAGGGTTTCCACAAATTCTGTTAAAGATAAGGCTTCTTTTAAGGCTATCAATTGGTTTAACAAAGAAGCAAACTCCCCAACACATTTTTTAGGTCTGGCAGATAAAGCGGGAGGGATTTCCTGCACAGAGGAAAAAAGAGGGATATCGTTTTCTTGGGCATAAGAAACCAACTCGTTAATAGTGGAATCACCAATAGAGCGCTTTGGCTGGTTAATAATACGAAGAAGTGAAACATTGTCGGCAGGATTGATAATCACTCGCAAATAGGCAATAATGTCTCGCACTTCTTTTCTGTCGTAGAAACGCAATCCTCCAAACACCCTATAAGGGATACCTGCACGCAAAAGCATTTCTTCTATCACACGGCTTTGGGCATTGTTGCGGTATAAAACAGCAATTTCTCCGTACTTGTTTTCACTTAACTCAAGCTGCTGTATTCTATCACAAATCCAAGCGGCTTCTTCTCTTTCATCACCGGCGCTAAAAACCTTAATCGAAGCTCCCTCAGGAATTTCCGTCCAGAGAACTTTTTCTTTTCTACCAGTATTATGAGCAATCACTTGGTTTGCAGCATCTAATATATTAGATGTAGAGCGATAGTTTTGTTCAAGCTTAATTACAATAGCCTCAGGAAAGTCTTTTTCAAAATCTAAAATATTTCGAATATCAGCACCACGCCAGCCATAAATTGATTGATCATCGTCTCCAACAACACAAAGGTTTCGCTTATCACCGGTTAAAAGTTTTACAAGCATATATTGGGCATAGTTAGTATCTTGGTATTCATCAACGTGAATATAAGAAAAACGATTTTGATAACTTTCCAATACCGGAGGATGATCGGCTAAAAGCTCTAAGGTAGCTAAAATCAAATCATCAAAATCCAGAGAATTAGAAGCCTTTAAACGACTTTGATAAGCAACAAAAACATCGTGTATTAATTGATTTCGATAATCTTTTCCCGTGGTTTCAAACCATTCATCAGGAGACAGTACTTTGTTTTTAGCATCGGAAATTTTACCTTTTATTTCCCTTGGGGTAATTAGCTTATCGTCAATATTAAGTTGCTTTAGTATATCTTTAATAACCCGCATTTGATCGTCATCATCGTAAATAGAAAAATTTTGACTATAACCGATCTTTTCAATATCTCTACGAAGAATTCGCGCACAGGTAGAGTGGAAAGTAGAAATCCAAGCACGATCAGCAGCATCTCCTAGAAGATGGGTTACCCGTTCACGCATTTCTTTAGCAGCTTTATTGGTAAAAGTAAGGGCCAAAATTTGATTAGCAGGGACACCGTGATGAATTAAATTAGCTACTCGATAGGTAAGGGCACGGGTTTTACCACTACCGGCACCGGCTAAAATTAACACAGGGCCTTCTAACGTTTCGGCGGCTCTTCTTTGTTCAGGATTTAATTGGCTTAAATTCATTTTATCTCTCCACTACTATTATTTATTGCGTTAAGAACATTTTGGTACCCTTTAGCACCATATTGAAGGGCTTTATTCACTCTGGTAATGGTGGCGGTACCGGCTCCGGTTTGGTTGGCAATATCTTGGTAGGTATTACCATTTTCAAGCATTTGAGCAACGGTTATACGTTGAGCTAACGTTTTAAATTCTTGTATCGTACAAAGATCTTCAAAAAAACGATAAGCTTCCTCAGTAGTCGCTAATGAAAGAATGGCTTTAACCAACAGGTCCGTTTGCTCATTTTGAATTGTAGGTACAAACATAAATAAACCTCCACGATAAATGAAACCCGATACTTTTATGAATAATATTGCCACATAACACTTTAATTATACCATAATTGAAAAAAGAAATAAAGAGACATTAAAAAAGGAGATAAGAAAATTGTGTAGGGGCGTCAAACATAGGTGACGTAAAAAGGAAGAAAAAAGAAAATGCTTTTCTGTCAAGGGAAGGTGGAGATTTCCGCAGGAAATACAACCGACCTTGACAGGGGAGAGGCATATATACTGAAACGGCCCCTT
>CAZEIB010000020.1:3128-15560 GCA_964511785.1 uncultured Oscillospiraceae bacterium | reverse complement strand
CACCATTATGGAATATTAAAAGAAGATATTGAAAAATAAGGGCAGGAGAAGAAGCTATAATCAAAAAAAGGGGGGAAATCAATGAAAGAGGGGGTAGGTGCTTTAGTGATGGTGGTCTTTGGTATTTTATGGACCTTGATTGCCAATCAAAGCGGCTTTTCAAATTTTGCTTGGTTGGGAATTCTTTTTATAGTGATGGCAATTGTAATTGGAGCTTATGAGATTTCCCATAGTATTAAGGAAAATACCCGAGGGAAAGAAAGCCAGGCAGAAGAAAAGAAAGATTCTATAAAAGAAGAATGAAGAGGTTCTAAGGCAGAAGAACCAAGGAGAAAGATGATGAAAAAAACAACCATTGCGCTAATATATGACTTTGATAAAACCTTGTGCACAAAAGATATGCAGGAATATAGCTTCATCCCGGATTTAGGTATGGAACCTGAGGCATTTTGGAAAGAAGCTAACGGCTTGGCTCAAAATGAGCAAATGGATAGGATACTGGCCTATATGTTTGCGATGCTTGAAAAAGCGAAAGAGGCAAAAAAACCGATTACATGCGAAAGATTAATGCGTATGGGAAAAAATATCGATTTTTTTCCCGGAGTGGAGCAGTGGTTTGAAGAGATGGATGTATTTGGGAAAGAAGAAGGTGTTTCCATTGAACACTATATTATTTCATCGGGATTAAAAGAAATTATTAAAGGATCTAAAATAGCAAAATATTTTACGAAAATTTATGCTAGTGAATATTTATATAAAAAAGGAGAAAATGGAACCTCAAAAGAGGCTCTTTGGCCAGCATTAAGTGTAAATTATACAGCAAAAACCCAGTTTTTATTTCGTATTAATAAAGGGGTTTTGGAAGTTTCAGAAGATCAAAGATTAAACGAAGTAACAGCAGAAGAAGAGCGGCCAATTCCTTTTAAAAACATGATTTATTTTGGAGACGGTTTAACAGATGTTCCTTGTATGCGGCTGGTAAAGAGCAATGGAGGAAAGGCAATTGCTGTATATAACGGAGAAGAAGGAATTCAAAAAGCAAAAACCCTTTACTGCCAAGGAAGAGTCAATTATTTTTTAGAGGCAAATTATTGTAAAGAAAAGGAGCTTGCCAAGATTACAAAAAAAATTATAACCCAAATGGCTTTAACCAATCAATTGTTAAGAAAAGAAAAAGAACAGATGAATGGGAATATATGTAAGGAAGAAGGTAAGGAGGGATGAGTAGAACATGGGTTATAACTGGTGGGGCGAGAGGAATAGGAAAAGAAATTATTAAAACATTGTATAAAGAAAATCAACAGGTGTTTTTTGTTGATAAAAATTTAGAAGAAGGGGAAAATTTAGCCAAAAGTCTTTCTGGGGAAAAAGTATTTTTTTATCATGGAGATATGAGTAAAGAAGAAACTTTAAAAGAATTTGTCCAATGGATTCTTACTTATACACAAAAAGTAGATGTTTTAGTAAACAATGCCGGTTTTTCTCTCGGAGGATTACCGGAATGTACCTATGAAAAAGCGCTGGAGGTTTTAAAAGTAGGTGCTTTAGCCCCTTACGAGCTAAGCCGACTGCTTTTGCCTTATTTTACGCCTAAAAAAAGCAGTATTATCAACATTACCTCTACAAGAACCTTTATGTCGCAAAAGGGAACAGAAAGTTATACCATGGCTAAAGGGGCTTTAAGTGGGCTTACCCATAGTATGAGTGTAAGCTTAAAAGGAAAAATAAGGGTGAATGCAATTGCCCCGGGATGGATTGAAACAGATGAAAAGGCAAGCCATTCTTTGGCAGATCAAAAACAGCATACTGTAGAAAGAGTTGGACAAGGAAAAGATATAGCAAATGCCGTATGGTTTTTAGCAAGTGAAGAGGCTGCTTTTATTACCGGAGAAGAGCTGGTGGTAGATGGAGGGATGAGCAGGCAAATGATCTACCATGGAGATGATGGCTGGGAATATAAGCCGTGATGAAAATATAAAAAGAAAAAGAAATATATTGCAAAAAATAAAAAAGTAATGTATAATCAAATTAGAACTAAAGAAGATAAGAATAGTTCTATAGAGCACAAAGAAAGAGTGTCAGGGGATGCTCGGTGCGAATGAAAGTAGGTGTTGCCGTTGTACGAAGATGAGCAAATGGACCTGGATGTCATCGAAGGTGTTGATGAAGATGGAAATAAGGTTCTTTTACAGGTAATGGATTATTTCTTCTATAACGGAGAAGAATATGTTATTTTAGCAGATGCAGAAGACGAAGAAGGTCAAGTATGCAGTATAGAAGATGGATCTTGCGAACATAACCACGAAGATGAAGAAATTGACTTATACATTATGAAGGTCATATCCACAACCGGGGATGACGGTGAAGAGATGGAAGAGTTCGTGCCGGTAGAAGATGATTTAATGGATACCCTTATTGAAGTGGTTCAAACAAATTTTTTAAACGATGACGAACTGGAAGATGAATAAGGTGACATCCAGGAAAGTTTGAAACGCTAAAGATAACAGATTAGCGTAAAAACTGAATAGGATACTAATTAAACCGGGCAACTAGTTGGTTGCTCGGTTTCTTTTATCCTATAGAAAAAGGGAAAAATAGGAGAAGATTGAAAAGGTGAGGAGAGAAGAAATGAATCAGCGCTTACAGCGTAAAATCAATAATTTACCTACTAGCCCCGGCTGCTATATGATGAAAGAAAATGGAGAGATTATTTATGTAGGAAAAGCCGTGAATTTAAAAAATCGGGTGAAGAGCTACTTTCAAAAAAATAGTGGACATACCCCTAAAGTAAGGGTAATGGTTGAAAAGATTGATGATTTTGATATTATGCTTTGTGATACAAATTTAGAAGCATTAATATTGGAATCTAATTTGATTAAACTTCATATGCCTTATTACAATATTTTGCTTAAAGATGATAAACATTATCCTTACTTACGTATTGATTTGGAAGAGCCTTTTCCTAAAATTGAAATTGTGCGGAAATTTGTACAAGAAGGGGCAAAATATTTTGGTCCTTATATTGGCGCCACTACAGTAAGGGAAGCCTTAGAAGCAACCGGAGACTTTTTTCCCTTACGAAACTGTAGTTTAAAACTGCCATTGAAGAAAAAAGTTCGTCCTTGTATTAATTACGAAATAGGAAAATGCTTAGGTCCTTGTGCACAAAAGACGACGCAAGAAGAGTACAGGAAGGTAGTTAATCAGGCAGTTGATTTTTTACAGGGGAAATATCAGCTGGTGACAGAAAAAATCAAAGAAGAAATGGCCATTGCTTCTCAAAACCTTGAATTTGAAAAAGCTGCCCGTTTACGTGATCAATTAAGAGATATTGAAAAAATTATGGAAGACCAGCAGGCGATTCAAACAAAAGGAGAGGACCAAGACATTATTGGCCTTGCCCAAGATGGTTTGGATGGAATGGTACAAGTGCTTTGGGTTAGAAATGGAAAAATGCTTGGCGGCAAACATTTTTTACTTCCCAAAGAAGGAAGTGAGCCTGTAGAGGAGGTATTAAGTGGCTTTATTCTTCAATATTACCAAGATGAGGTAAAAGTACCTAAATATGTGTTGTGCCAAGATTTAGGAGAGGAAAAAGAGGATATAGCTTTATACTTAAAAGAGCTTAGGCAAGGGGCTTTTTTCCTCCATACACCGATACGGGGAGAAAAGAAAAAACTTATCAACTTGGCGATAAAAAATGCCCAGGATGCCTTGGAAAAAAGAAATGCAAAAGCAACTGTAGCCTATGAGAGAACCATTGGGGCAAGTAAGCTGTTAGGAGAAGTACTGGGCCTTGAGAATCCCCCAAGGCGCATTGAGGGCTTTGATATTTCCAATACCCAAGGAGCCTTGAGTGTTGCATCAATGGTGGTGTTTGTTAATGGAAAACCTGAGAAAAGTGCATACAGACATTATCGTATTAAAACGGTAGAAGGGCCTAATGATTTTGCCTCCATGAAAGAAGTGGTGGGAAGAAGGTTTGTTAGGGGTATTCAAGAAAAAGCGGAGAGAGAACAAGAAAACCTTCCTTTAGAAGAAGGGAGATTTTCTTGGCTACCTGATTTAGTACTTATTGATGGAGGGGAACAGCAGCTTCGTTTTGCCTTAGAGGCCATGGAAGAAGCCGGCGCTAATGTACCCATGTTTGGCTTAGCAGAAAAGTTAGATGAGATATATTTACCAAATAAAGAAGAAACCATTTATTTACAAAGAAACTCACCAGCTCTTCATTTAGTTCAAAGAATTAGAGATGAGGCCCACCGTTTTGCATTAACCCATCACCAAAGCTTACGAAGTAAAAGCAGTATACATAGTAGGTTAGAGGAAATAGAAGGGATTGGCCCCAAAAGGCGGAAAGCCTTATTAAAGCATTTTAAAAGCATACAAAAAATTAAGGAAGCCTCTTTAGAAGAACTGAGAAAAGTAGAAGGAATGACAGAAAAAACAGCTTTAGCAGTTTTTCAATGGGGAGAAAATAATGAAAAATAGGTAGATTGTAGAAGGAGTTCAAAGATGGATGGCGAATATAAATAATACCATCTATAAAATATAAATAGCAAAATAAACCTGTTAGCTTTCATAATATTTTATAGAAATGCGAAGCGAAGGAGACGAACTTATGAAAACGACAATACATGGGAAAAACATGGTTATCACTCCTGCTATTACCAAAAGGGTTTTAACAAAAACCAATAAAATGGAGCGGTATTTTAAAGACGATGTAGAAATGGTTGTGCGCATGAAAAAAGAAGGCGGCAACCAAAGAAAAGTAGAAATCACAGTTCCTTTTGAAGGGGCTCTTTTACGGGCCGAAGCCAGTAACCCCGACAATTTATATTTAAGCATAGATCAAGCCCTTGGAAAAATTGAAAGGCAAATTCATAAACACCGTTCAAAGCTTGGAAAACGAATTAAAGAAGATGCCTTTGTTGTGGCAGAACCTGAATTTATTGAAGCAGTTCCTGTAGAAGGAGAAGAAATAAAACGGCAGGTTGTAAAAGTAAAACAATTCCCCGTACGCCCTATGGCAGTGGAAGATGCAATTATGCAAATGGAAATGTTAGGCCATTCCTTTTTTGCCTTTGTAGATATTGAAACGGAAAGAACCCATATTTTATACTTGCGTAAAGATGGGAATTTAGGCTTGTTAGAGCCGGAGGCATAAATAAAAGCCCTTGGATTTATCCAAGGGCTTTTTAAAAGATTAGGGAATGAGAGGAGCATTAGAACATTTATGGCTACAATGAAAGTAGATATATTTAGCAAAAGTTTAGAAAAAAATGTACAATTTAATGTATACTTACCTATTGAAGAAAGATGGGAAGATAAGTGTCGTTCCGGTAATTTTCCCACATTATATTTATTACATGGTTATTCTGGTAATGAAAATGACTGGATCTCTAGAACTTCTGTTTTGTTATATGCTAGAGAAAAAGGGGTGGCAGTAGTAATGCCTGCGGGAGATAATCAATATTATTTAGATGGTGATGGAGTTGGTTTTCAGTATGGCACCTTTGTTGGAGAAGAATTAGTTCAAATGACAAGAGAGCTTTTTCCCCTCAGCCATAAAAGAGAGGAGACCTATATTGCCGGTTTATCCATGGGAGGATATGGTGCCATGCGAAATGGCTTAAAATATCATGAAACCTTTAGTGCTATTGGCGCTTTCTCTTCAGCCTTTATTATTGATGCACTAATTAGAAGCACGAAAGGAACAGAAGAAGAAACCATTCGAAGAAATATTCGCTACTATGAAAAGGTATTTGGACCATTGGATAAATTGGAAGGTAGTGATAAAGATTATAAAGTGCTTATTGAGCAACTTCAAGAAGAAAAAAAGGCCATTCCAAGGCTATGGATGACTTGTGGCACGGAAGATTTTCTTCTTAAAGAAAATAGAAGTTTTTATGAATTTTTAAAAGCCAATTACGTTTCTGCCACTTATATAGAAGAGAGTGGAGGCCATGAATGGCCTTATTGGGATAGAGCGATTAAACAATTTATTCAGTGGCTATAAAATGGTATTACAACTGAAAATGTGAAATTTGGTCCTCTAAGTACATTAATTTAGAGGACTGAATTTCATTGTAAAATATAGAAAAAAAGAATATAATATAGTCTCTAGGAGGAGATGAAATGCCTGTAGATGGGTTGATGATTGGCTTTGCTCAAAGGGAAGCCAATCAAGTGTTGCAAGGTGGACGAATTGATAAAATTACCCAACCTGAAAAAGATATATTGATATTGCAAATACGTAGCTTAGGGGAAAATCACAAACTGCTTCTTTGTGCAAGCCCCAATTTTCCAAGAATTCAACTAACAAAAGAAAACTTCAATAACCCTGTGCAACCACCAATGTTTTGTATGTTAATGCGCAAACATTTTCAAGGAGGAATAATCCAAGAAATTACACAAATACAGGGAGATCGTTATGTTAAAATTCTCATTAAAAACCGTGATGAACTTGGTGAAATAGAAGAAAAAGCAATTTACGTTGAATTAATGGGGAGACACTCTAACATTATTGCTGTTCACCCTAATGGTAAAATTATTGATAGTATACGCCATGTCAGCATGGAAATGAGCAGGGTAAGAACGGTATTGCCGGGTCTTACTTATGAGAAGCCTCCGATGCAGGATAAAATATCTCCTTTAAAAATTGATGAAATAGTATTAACCAAGAAAATTTCTTCTTATACCGGCCTTGGAGCCAAGGGGCTAGGAAGTGCAATTAGCGGCTTGTCTGCTGTGACCAGTGAAGAAATATATTTTAGAGCCACAGGGAATCCTAAAGGGAAAATAGAAGAAGAAAATATAGAAGGCTTTATAAAAAAAATAACCAATATATTTAATCATCTTGAAGAAATGAAAGTACCCCAAGTAGTTTTTGATGAACAAGGAAACATGAGAGATATTCTTCCTTTTTCCTATTCTATTTATGAAGGCTTACCCATAAAAAAATTCTCTTCAATTGGAGATGCTATGGATAGCTACTATTCTAATCGCAACTTAGCAGAAAGATTGGGGCAAAAAAGTACTGCGCTATTAAAACTTATTAAAACCCAAATAGAACGTTGTGAAAGAAAAATCCTTCTTCAACAAGAGGCATTAAACAACAGTGAAAAAATGGAACAGTATCGAATAGCGGGAGACTTAGTTAATGCCAACAGCTATCAAATAAAAAAAGGGGATGAAAGTGCTTACTTGCAAAACTTTTATGACCCTGAGGGAAAGATGATAGAAATAGTTTTGGACAGTAGGCTATCTCCCACTGAAAATGCACAAAAATATTTTAAAAAATATCAAAAAGCAAAATCTGCTCAGAAAATTGCTGCTATTCAAATTGAAAAAACCCAAAATGAAATCATTTTTTTGGAAAACACCTATGAAGATGCGAAAAAATCAACCTCTGATGCAGATTTGATGGAAGTAAGAGAAGAGTTGTATCAGGCAGGCTATATTAAAAATGCTCAACGAAAAAGCAAGCCTCAAGGGAAGAGTAAACCCTACCGCTATCAAAGCCAAAACCATATTGATATATTGGTTGGGAAAAATGCAGTACAAAACGATCGGATTACCTTTGGGGGGAAAAGTGAGGAGACTTGGCTTCATGCTAAAGATATGCCCGGCTCTCATGTAATGATAAAAGAAAGTGGGCCTATTCCTGAAGAAACCTTATTTGAAGCAGCGCAATTGGCAGCTTTTTATAGTAAAGGCAGAGAAGGAAGCCAAGTACCTATAGACTATACCCTGCGAAAGTATGTAAAAAAACCCAGTGGAGCTCCAAAGGGCTTTGTAACGTATACCCAGCAAAAAACCCTTTATATTACAGTAACCCAGCAGGATATACAAAATATAAAGCTGGTAGAAGGATAAAAGAAAAATGGATATTCGTTTAGCAACAATAGACGATGGTAGCGCTATGGATGAGATTTATGATTATTATATACGCCATACAGTAGCTACTTTTGCAGAAAACCCTGTACCGGGAGAAAGTTTTACAGAAAAAATAGAAAAAAATGGAGAGTTCTATCCCTATTATGTTGCCCAAAAAGATGGGGAAATAATAGGCTATGCCTATGCCTCCCCTTGGAGGTACAAGCAAGCCTATCGGTTTAATGTGGAACTATCTATTTATATAAAAACGACGTTTCACCACCAAGGGATAGGAGAAAAGCTATATAAACCTTTATTAAAAACCTTAGCTTTACAAGGGTTTAAAATGGCTTACGCAGGGATTACCCTTCCAAACCAAAGTAGTGTTGGGCTTCATCAAAAATTGGGATTTACTCAAGTAGGGGTTTTTAAAAACACAGGCTACAAAAAAGGAAAGTGGCTAGATGTGCTTTGGCTTGAAAAAAGCTTAAATACTTTTGATTTGTTTCCCCAGGAACCTAAATTAGTAAATCAAACAGTTTGAATAAGCCTAAAACTGTTTAGGCTTATTCTTTGCCAACGGGGGTAAGAATAGGTTTGCCAAGAGGGAGGTTTTCTTTACATAAAGGGCAATCTTCCGGATTCCATTTGTGGGTAGTATAGGATATTAAGTGAACAAAAGGGAGGCCGAAATCAACTTTTCCACCACTTCTATCGGCAAGGGCGGCAACTAAAACCACTTCGCCTCCTAAAGCTTTTACCACTTGAATAATTTCTCGAACACTGCCACCGGTAGTAACCATATCTTCTACAATTAAGACTTTAGTGCCTGCAGATAAAGAAAAGCCCCTGCGCAGGGTCATTGCTTTATCTTTTCTTTCGGTATATAAAAAGGAAAGACCAAGGATACGACTGATTTCGTAACCAAAAATCATTCCGCCTAAGGCGGGGCCAATCACCACCTGGGCTTCTGTGTTTTTACATAATTCAGCCAACTGCTTACAGATGTTTTCTGTTTGAGCAGGGTCACGAACTAAATAGGCACATTGCAAAAAGGTGTCGGTATGTTGCCCATTTTTTAACTGAAAATGTCCTTCTTGATAGGCATGGGTTTGAATAAAAGGAGAAGGAACGATTAAGGTTTTTTTCATAAGAACCTCCTGATTAGGTATGATGGCTTTATTTTATCATAAGTTGGTAGCAATTGCATAGTATTGTCAATATGTCTAAAGCTTATTGATAGGGAAAAAGAAATATGATACACTTTAAACGATTTCTTTTGGAAGGTGATTAGCATTAAAGAAAAAAAACAAGGGAAGATCAATCAAAATATACAATATTTTTCGGCTTTTTCCTTTGCTTCCTTATGTAATTTCATGTATATCATGATTGTATCCAAGGTGCTGGTGTTTATGCCCCTAGTAGGAGGGGGACTATACTTGTGTGGTAGGGCTACTTTAGTTATTACACAAAGCTTTACCTCGGTAAAACAGGAAGGCACCTCAAAGGCTTTAAAATGGGTAGGCAGGGGAATTTTGTTAATGATTATTCTTGCCAGCGCCTTTTTTTTAGGACTGTTTCCCATTTCTCCTCAAAGCCCCTTACTTTGGATTATTTTTGGACTTGTTTTATCAAGCTTAATAAGAGATATTATTAGCAAAAAAGCGTTGCGCTATTACGTAAATCAACAGTGGTTAAAAAGAAATTGTGTTTTTACCATTGTGGCTATTCATTTAATTGCCGGTATTGCAATGGCTCTTGTTTTAACGTATTCTTTAAATATTCAAGTAGCATTAGCTATTCTTGGTGGCTTTCTTCTTTGTGGCCTTATTGAAATTTATGAGCAAATAAACAGTAGAAATGATTTGATGTATGTTAAAGAAGAGGATAAGAAAGAGATACGGGCACTAACCCAAACTCTAAAAGAAGTAAATGCTTACCATGCTTTTAACGTACTATATAACTTGTTTGTTATTGGTTTGTATATGACCATTGTTCTTGCTTGCACGTATATTGTTATTTCCGCAGAAGGACTGCTTATTTATATGGGAATTTCTTTCTTTTGTACAATTTTATCTCAAGAAATCGCCAAAAGAGTAGGAAGAAATATTGGAAACAAAGGAAGAGATCCTGCCTTTGTAGGAGCCATAGGCACGTTGTGCTGGCTTATTGGAATGCTTTTATTTACCAGGTATTTCATTGTTCCGGGAAAAGAAGTAACAGCTTATATTGCCCTGGCCTTGTCCTATTTTGGCATGAGTCTTTGTGCACAAAGTTTAACCATTTTTGAAAAGGACATGGAACAGGTAATGGCTTTTTATACAGGGGAAGAGAACACAGCTTATGGAAAGTTGGTAAAAGGCATTAAAGATTTTGCGATGATTGTGGCAGAAACCATTGTGCTAATCTTACTATTGCTTTTGGCAGTTATTGAAGGTTTCCGCCTCCCTCAAACTACTCAAGAAATGGTAGCAGCCTTTGAACCTTTGCTCATTTTTCCGATGTTGTTAATTGTAGTTGCGGTGTTAATTGGGGTTCTTCAGTTTCCTATTTCTGAAAAATATAGGCAAAAACTGAAAAGACTACTACAAATACAAGAGGCAGGGGAAGTAAATAAACCTTTAGATGAGCAGCTACAAACAGTGGTGGTGAATAAACATAAGCGCCTTTTTGGAATTAAAGTGTTAATTACTTTGGTAAGACCTTTTTACCGGCACAAGTTGATTGGAAAGGAAAATGTACCGCAAAATGCAGATGGAGAGCTGGTTTTTATTTGTAACCATGGAAAAGTATATGGCCCGGTAGTAACTAATTTATACTTGCCTTTTTTTATTCGCCCTTGGAGTATTAGTGATTTGGTAGATGATCCGAAGGAGGCAGGTGCTTACATCTATAAATATAATATTGGACCCATTAAATGGTTACCTGAAAAAGTAAAAAACTTTATTGCTTATAAGTTGGGCGGGCCATTAGCAATTTGGTTATTTACTTCTATGGAAGCTATACCGGTATATCGAAACAAGTTAAGAGAATTAATGAAAACCTTTAGGCTATCGGTAGATGCAATGATAGCGGAGGACAACTTACTAATTTTCCCTGAAAATCCTGATTCTGAAACTTTGGAAATACCTGGCTATGTAACCAAAGGGGTAGGAGAGTTTTATACAGGCTTTACTATGTTAGCGCCTTTGCTTTATAACAAAACCGGTAAAATTGTAAAATTTGTTCCTATTTATGCCAGCAAAGAAGCTAGGACCATATCCATAGGAGAGGCGATAACCTATAATCCCGATGCACAACCTACTGAAGAAAAACTTAGGATTGTGGAAGAATTACAACAAAAGATGAATCAAATGGCAATACTTCTAGAAGAAAAAAAGAAAAGATGAAAAAGCTAAAAAACAGAGGGGAAAAGCTAGCGAAACAAAAGAGATTATGATATAGTAAAAAAGTATATTTTATTAGTGTTAAAGAATTCACTAGCAGGTAGGAGTGAACCATATGAAAAAATTCGGTGTACTTACAAGTGGCGGTGATAGCCCGGGAATGAATGCAACCATTATGGCTATAGCTAAAAATGCGGCCTATGCTGGTGCTAGTTTAGTAGGAATTAGAAATGGATATAATGGACTGTTATCCCAAAAACCTGATGATATGATAGAAATGCCCTTGGAATTAATTTTAGATATAGCGGATCGGCCCGGAACCTTTTTGCGTACAGCAAGATGTGATGATTTTAGAAAGCCGGAGTGCCAAAAAGCAGGGGCTGACTACCTGCGTTCTCAAGGAATTGAAGATTTAATTGTAATAGGCGGAGACGGAAGCCTTCAAGGTGCTATGCGTTTGTGCGAACAGGGGATACGTTGTATTGGTATTCCTGCTACGATTGACAATGACCTTCCCTATACTGAAACCAGTTTGGGCTTTGATACAGCAGTAAATACTTGTGTTCACGCAGTACGCTCTATTCGTGCTACATCTAGAAGCCATAAAAGACCTGCCGTAGTAGAAGTAATGGGCAGAAATTCGGGAGAAATTGCTTTAGCAACCGCTATGGCCACGGGAGCCGAAATGGTTTTGGTGCCGGAAGTAAAGTGGAGCATTCCTCAAGCAGCCCAAAGACTAAGGGATTTAATTAGCCAAGGAAATGAGCAGGCAACCTTTGTTGTTGCCGAAGGATGCTGGGATTCTATGGAAGAATATGATTTTTGTTCTTTTTTAAATGCCAATGGAAAGCCCTGTTTTCCTGGTGAGCCTATTTCAGCCCCTCGCTTCGCCTCTACATTAAAACGGATGTGTGGAGGAATAGAGGCAAGGGCTACGGTACTAGGCTATATTCAAAGAGGGGAATCCCCTTCTTCTAGAGATAGTGTGTTTGCTTTTGAAGCGGGATATAGAGCAGTAGAACTGTTGAAAAGAGGGATTGACAATCAGGTTATCGGGATAAAAGATGGCAGAGTTAATCATTTACCTATTGAAAGAGCCTTGCTTGAAACAAGAGAATTTAACAAAAACATGTATGATTTAATTAATCAAATATAAAAACAGATAAAG
>CAZEIB010000020.1:2384-3118 GCA_964511785.1 uncultured Oscillospiraceae bacterium | reverse complement strand
AATTATAACCTCCCCTTGGTTTTTTTTGTAAGGATGAAAAAATAAAGGCAGAAAAGAATTTCTTTTCTGCCTTTATTATAATGCTATTTATAGGTAGGTAACCAATTACCATGGGCTTCAATCAAATCATCACACATAGCTACAATGTCATCAATAGACAACTCGCTTTGACAGTGAGGATCCATTAAAGCAGCTTGATAAATATATTCCTTGTTAAGGGTAGTAGCAGCTTCAATGGCCAGCAGGTGAACATTTAAATTGGTACGGTTCATAGCAGCACATTGTTGAGGTAAGGCACCGATATAAGTTGGAGCAATGCCGCTGGCATCTACCAAGCAAGGAACCTCTACCACCGCATCTTGAGGAAGATTTGTAATAAGGCCAGTATTGAGCACGTTTCCACCAATTTTATAGGGGATATTGGTTTCCATGGCTTCCATAATGTAACTGGCATATTCATTGGTTCTGGTGTGGCTTAAATGAGGATTTTTTACCAGCTCGTCACGGCGATGCTCCCAATCGGCAATTTGCTTAATGCAACGGCGAGGATATTCATCCAAGGGAATATTAAATCGATCAATTAATTCCGGATACTTGTCTTTAATAAAGTAAGGCATATATTCAGCATTATGTTCACTGGATTCGGTAATATAATAGCCAAAACGTTTCATCACTTCATAGCGAACCATATCATTGTGTTTTTCAGTACGGGCGGCAGCACGTTTTTTAATTTC
>CAZEIB010000020.1:0-2374 GCA_964511785.1 uncultured Oscillospiraceae bacterium | reverse complement strand
CTTTATCGGCAATTTCTAAAAGCCAAGCTTGATGATTAATGCCTGCAATTTTCCATTGTAGGGTATCGTTGTATTCCATACCTAAACCTTTGAGTAAATCTTTAGCACAAACTTGTACACTATGACATAAACCAACAGTTTTAATAGGAGTGTGCTGAAGCATAGCGCCGGTTAAAGAAACCATGGGGTTAGTATAATTTAAAAACCAGGCATTAGGACAAACTTCTTCCATATCTTTAGCAAAATCAAAAAGCACAGGAATGGTGCGAAGGGCTCTAAAAAGGCCACCAATACCAATTGTATCGGCAATGGTTTGCCGCAAGCCATATTTTTTGGGAATTTCAAAGTCGGTAATCGTGCAAGGGTCATATAAGCCTACTTGAATGGCGTTTACTACATAGTTTGCATCTTTCAAGGCGGTTTTACGATTTTCAACACCAAGATAGGCTTTAATAGTAGCCTTATTTCCTAAGTTGTTGTTAATAGATTCCAGCATTAGCTTGGATTCTTCCAAGCGTTGGGCATCAATATCATAAAGAGCGATAACAGAATCTTCCAGTGCAGGGGTAGTCATACAGTCCCCAAGAACATTTTTGGCAAAAATGGTACTTCCGGCACCCATAAAGGTAATTTTAGGCATAAGATTTCCTCCTTAAACAGCTATTCTTTGCTTCTATTATAACAAAGAAGGACTTTTAAAAAGAAAACAAATCCAATCTTTTAATTATAAAATACTCATATTTATATAAAAAAAGAAGGCTTATAATTTTCAGGAAAGTAGCTATTGAATAAAGATAACAGCTTCTTCTTGCTGGGTAAGATATTCTTCCAAAGCTAAATTTTGCTCTTTCATAGGAAGACTATGTTCAACACCAACATAGCGCACGTGCCAAGGTTCTGCTAAAAAACCGGTAATTTTTTCTTTGTCTTCTTGATAGCGGATAATAAAGCCATAATCCCAACAATTTTCATTAAGCCATTTACTTTGCTTAGTATTTTTAAAAGATTCACCAGGTACAGTAATGTCAAAAGCTAAACCGGTATGATGCTCACTGGTACCGGGAAGAGCTACAGTTTGTTTAGCGGCAGAGAGAGCTTTTTGGGAAGAAAAGCCCTCTTTTTTATAGGCGGATACCTTATCGTCCAGCAGGGCCTGTTGCTGAGAAGTACTGCGGTAGCCTGCACTTACTTGCCAAAGGGCTATTCCTTGGTGATGAGCAGCTGTAAACATTTTTTCAAGGGCTTGTATGGCTATTAGGCTTCCTTGGGTATCAGAATATTTAATTTTTACTAAGCTTTCAGGTAAATAGTCGGTTAAATAAACCAAATCTTTAATAAGATACTCTTCACCTAGGGGATTTTCTTTATTGACCAACAAAGGAAAAGAACCCATCTCTTCAAATATTTCTGTAGAAGAAGAAGGATTCTCTGTTTCTTCCGGTGGAGAAGTAGAAAGAGCCTGCTGTGCTTGGCTAGAGTTAATCATTGCAAGGGTATCTGGTCCTACCAAGCCGTCAGTATGCAACTGGTGCTGGGATTGAAACCAGATAACGGCTTCCTTTGTGCCGGGGCCGAATTGTCCATCAGCAGTACCCTTATAATAACCAAGTTCTTCTAAACGCTTTTGCAAATGAAGGACATCCTCACCTTCTGAGCCGTTTTTCAAAAGCATTGGGGTAGGAGAAGGGGTAGGAGCGGAGGGATCGGGGGTAACGGCCATAACAGAACGAATATCTGCACTTGGAGTGGGAGTAGCATTGGCTTCTAGTTGAATTTTTTTATATAAACCAAAAGAGTTACGAGCACCCCAGCCGATTAAAAACAATAAAACAATTGCAATAACAATAAAAACAATGATTTTAATGGGATAAGCTTTTTTTGTGGTCTTCATAGTCTCTCCTATTTTTTAAAAGTAAAAGTAAGTATAACATGGGGGAGAAAATGGTGCAAGAAATGGAACAGGACAAAAAATGATTAATCAAATCTTGCAACAATCACTTGCCAATCTCTGGTAATGGTAGCTAAGGGGGTGGAAAGCAGTTTAGCTTTTTCTTTTTCTGGTAAAGTGGCTACCAATGGAGTCATAGCAATAAGAGCTTGATACTGAGAAGAAGTTAGTGAAAAAGAATTATGAATAGAAAAAACATCAACAAGGGTAGCATTTTTTTCTAAATGATAAAATACTTGCTGTTGCTCTTGAAGAGAAGCAGGCTTGTTTAGCAAAGCCCGTAGTTCTTGTAAATAATAAACCCCTGGTATAACTTTAATAAAATAGCCTTTTTTACTTAAACAATACTTAAAAGAAGCATAGTGGGCAGGGGAGAGAATGTTTAAGATTAAATCTGTTTGATTAGGTAAATAAGGGAGGTTGGCT
>CAZEIB010000019.1:0-16046 GCA_964511785.1 uncultured Oscillospiraceae bacterium | reverse complement strand
TTGAGACTCAAAGCGCACTCCGAAACGACGTTCTTGATGGCTTTCCAAAGTGGCAGCAATACTTTGATGAGTGAAGGTAACTGCCAGTTTTGCAGATTCATAAAGAGTTTTATGATTTAATAGTCCACTTAATAAAACACTTGAAAAAACATCTCCCGTACCATGAAAAGCACCTGAATATTTAGGTCCCATAATATAAGAAAGCTTATTAGTATCCTTATCATAAATAGCAGCACCGAGAAGGTTCTTCTCAAAAGATACGCCGGTTAATACCACTTGCTTAGGCCCTAAACGAGACAAGTTTAATAAAATATTTTCGATTTCTTCTTTGTTAAAAGTAGTTTTATAAGGTAAACCTAGTAATATGGCGGCTTCCGTTAGGTTAGGAACAATGATATTGGCTTTGCTACATAAAAACTTTACATCCTGTGCCATTTTTTCAGTGTAAGTAGGGTAAAGCTTGCCATGGTCGGCCATAGCAGGATCTACCATTAATAGACAATTTTCATCAGCAAAGTGATCAAATATTTTACCAACTAGAGAAATTTGCTCGTAAGAACCTAAAAATCCGGAATAAATGCTGGAAAAAGAAACATTCAACGATTGCCAGTGGTGTAATATTTTAGACATCTCTTCAGTTAAATCCAAATAAGTATATTCTTCAAAATCGCCTGTATGAGTAGACAAGAGCGCCGTTGGCAAAATACCTGTTTCAAATCCGGCACAAGATAGAATAGGAAGTGCTACAGTTAAAGAACAACGGCCCATACAGGAAATGTCATGTACAGCTAAAATTCTCTTTTGTGATTCCATATTATTCCTCCTAAAGATAATAACAATCTTTAGCATAACACTTTTTAGTTAAATAGCAACAGATTTGTTGAAAAATTAAAATACAATTATTAATAAAGGATTGATTTTATATGTTTTTTTTATTACAATCAATTATGGAAAGACAAATTTGGAGGATGAAATGAAAAAGCGTATTTTAACGAAGATTGTTGTGTGTTTTACAATTATATTTTTTCTTGTAGAAGCAATTCCCATTTCTATTGTCTTTGCCAATAATCAGGAAGTAGTATTTAAATATGGTATTGATAGTGAAGAAGTTAAACAGATTCAGGAGAAATTGGCAGCCTTAGGTTACTATAGGGGTAATATAAGTGGACGATATAGGGAAGGCACGAGAAATGCAGTAGAACAGTTTCAAGAAGACTATGGCTTAGAGATAACCGGTGAAGTGGGTAACAGGCTTTTAGAAATGATTTATAAAGCAAGTTATAAAACATTGAAAAAGAAAGACCGGGGCGAAAAAGTAGAAAACTTACAAAGAAGACTAACGGAATTAGGTTATTACCATGGGAAAATTAGTGGAAATTTTTTAGAGGGTACCTATAGCGGAATTAGAGATTTTCAGAAGAAGAATCAATTGGATATTACAGGGGTTGCAGACATTAAAACATTGACCTTACTTTATAGTCCTCAAGCTCTTTCAAAAACTCAATTAATTTTTGATGATTCTATTGAAGAAGAGTATGGAGCTAATGATATTATCATTGAAGTAGAAAAGAATGAGGAGAAAAGTGAGGAACATACAGCCTTTCCCTACAAGAGACTACTACAATTTAACGCTACTGGTGAAGATGTTTTGGCAGTACAGACGAAGCTTCAAAAATTAGGTTACTACAAAGGAGATTTATCTGGAGGGTTTTATAAACAAACAAAGGCAGCCGTTAAGTCTTTTCAAAAAAACAACGGTTTAAGTGATGATGGAATCATTGGAAAAGAAACGTGGAATAGGCTTTTTAATAGCTCTGAAGCCCTTGGTGTACAAGCAACACCAAGACCGACACCCTCACCACCTCCACCATTGTATGAAGTTTTAGTTGATGTGGAAAATCAGGTAGTGACGGTGTTTGCTTTAGATGAGAAAAACCACTATAGGAAAACCGTTAAACAAATGATTTGTTCTACAGGAACCAGTAATGCCCCTAGCGATGTGGGAGATTGGATTTTAAACGGACGTACAGCCAGATGGGCCTATTTTCCTAAATGGGGCTCTCATGCTCAGTATTGGACTAGAATTAATTCTTCTATTGCATTTCATTCAGTTATTTATCATTCTGTGAACACGATGGATTTAAGTGTTAAGTCCTATACTCGTTTAGGGAAAAGAGCCTCCCACGGCTGTATTCGTTTATTGGTAGAGGACGCCAAGTGGATTTATGATAACCTTGGCAAGGGGATAACGGTAAAAGTGGTGGAAGGCTTGCCCCCCGATCCTGAGTTAGTAGCTTCTTTAAAACCACCTCCCATTGATAAAACAAACATGTTACCTATGGTAACAACACAACCTACGCCAGAACCATTTTTTGACAAGAATACCCCTCCAAAGGGAGAAATGAGAAATTTGAAAAGAGAAATGGAGGGGGAAGACGTTTATTGGCTACAAAGTAAGCTGAAAGAATTAGGCTATTATCAAGGAACCATTACAGGTGTTTATTTGGATGGAACCAGAGAGGCAGTAAAAGAATATCAAAAAGCAAAGGGAATCAATCCTGACGGAATAGCGGGAAAGAAAACATTAGAAGAACTTTATTCTAACCTTTCTACGCCTACCCCCATAATGATACCTGTACCCACAAATCCACCCTCTATTCCTTTTCCTTAATAAATAAACGTACAAAAGCTCCTATTTTTTGAATAGGAGCTTTTGTTTTACCAGAATAAAGAGATTATGGGGTTTGAACAGGAAAATAAAGTGTTTCGTTTATAGGAAAAAGAGTATCAGCTTGTATTTTGTTCAAAATATTTTCTTTTCCTTCACCAGTGGCAATAACAGGTCTGAAATCATTTGCAGGAACAGCGCCTGAAGTGTGAACTGGAACTAGTTTTACTTGTACGCCCTTATAATCATTGTCTTCAAAAAGAAGTTCAGTTTGAACTACCAAAGCATCAAACTCTGTCAAGTCTAAATTACCGCCAAAAACAAAATTTCCCAATCCATAAAAGATTACTCCGTTACCATAAGCTTCTATCCCTTGCACTACGTGAGCATGGTGACCGATAACAATATTTGCCCCCAAATCAACTGCATGGCGTGCCATTTTAGTTTGCAATTGATTGTGAGTAGGACTATATTCTTTGCCAAAATGACAAGCATATACAATAACATCACAACCGACTTCTTGAAGACGTTGAATATCATTTTCCATAATAGATGGGTTTTGCTTATAGATTGTTTCCCTAATTCCGGAAAAACCAATTTTATAACCATTATGAGTAAACACACATAACTGTTCGAAACCGCTATAAGGGATATTGGCTTTATTCAAAGCTTCCTGAGTGCTTTTTTTACCAATTTCACCATAATCGATGTAATGATTGTTTGCAATATTCACTTGATCCACTTCCCCTAAGCGGAGAATTTCAGTATAAGAAGGATCGCCGCGGAAAATATGCATTTTTCCTGTTTGCATTCCTTCTTTATGATCTTGTAAAACACCTTCTAAATTTACCACAGTCATATCATCTTTAGAAAACAATTCTACAAGCCCTGAAAAAGGCCAAGCATATCCCTTTTCAGCAATTATATTATCAAAAGAGCGGGGATCTTTTCGGCTATGTTCTTCTCCGCCTAACACACAGTCTCCGGCAAAAGAAAGAAGGACACGAGCATAGCGGGAGAGCTCTTCTTCTGAAAGAGGGGTTGTGGATTGAGTAACAATGGGTTTATATAAAAGTTCCTCAAAGGTATCTGGAAAGAGCGTTTTAATTTGCTCTGTTCGCTGAGAAAGATCATCTATAATTACAACTTTTGTTCCTACAGGAATATGAGACCAAAGCCAAAAAGCATTCATATCAGTGCCCTCTTTTTGAAAAAAGTCTACATAAATATTTCCTGTAGAGGTTTTATTACCTAAGGAAGGAAGGGTATCAGAAAAATCAGCTTTCTTTTTAGTAAGCTTATAAGGAAGTTGGTGAATTGAAAAACCTTCTCCTAAAGTAAGCAAATAATCTTCATATCGCTTGTTGTTTTGCTCCTGTAAGTTTTTTTCTTTAATAAAAAAGCTACCTGCCGGAGTTTCGTAATTTAAGTTCTTTTGAGTTATTAAACCTGTGGAAATAGGTAAAGTATCTAAAAGGAGCCCCTGCTGATAAACAGACAGGCTTTGGTTTTCTTTGTTTATAATAACTCCATAATTGCTATGGCTTTGTCGGGTTAATAAATATTTTTGGGGGACATAGCCTTTTACGTATTGTCCGTCTTCAATTCGCCAAAAGCCAATATAAGCCATGTCATCACTTGTTGTTAATGAAAGCACTTCAACCCCTTGGGTAAGAGGATAAAGGGTTCCTACTGTATCACTTTCTTTGGTGGGCAATTCAAAAATCTTTTCTCTTTTATTGCTTGTGTTAATCACAACTTGTGGTTGATTAAAAAAAGAACGAAGGGTATTAGTTTTTAAATCACTAGGAAGTAAAGAAAGTAAAGATAGAGAAGAGAGATTATAAGTATTTTCTTGGGTATTTGGAAGAATTTCTAAAGGAAAAGAAATACTTTCTTCAGGAGAACTTTTTAAATAAGCCCTTATTTCATAATGTCCGGAAGAAATGGATGAGTTTTTTAACAAATCTTGTAAAGACAATTGATGAGAACCCATTTTAGCATTTTTTATAGTTAAGCTATGTAATGGAGTAGAGCCATCTGAAGAAAGCACATCTATGGTGAGGGTATCTTTAATTGAAAGGGCAAAATCCATAGTCCAATCAGAAGCATTTTGATAAACTTGATTGGAAGAAGGAAGAGCAAATAAAAGTTGTTGTTTAGGATCTTTAACAACAATATCTTTGGTAGTGTAGATAAAACGATCATCTACATAAAGGTTGGCATGTATAGTATAAGTTGCTTTTTTTAGGGGAATTCCTCCCTCTATAAGCCCATTATAATGAAAAGTAAAAGGGCCTTTGTCAACTTCTTGTTTCAAAATAGTAAATTGAGAGTTTATTCCATCATCAATGAATACTTCTAAAGTTCCACTGCTGGGTAAAGAAACAGAAAACTCTTGATTAGTATAAGGGGTTATGTTTTTTGGTACAGTTAAAGAGATATGTTCATTTTCTCCTACGATAGTATTTGATAAAGAAAATAAAAGTACTAGTAGGAATAGTAGAAAAAATTTTTTCCTCATATAATACTCCTTATCAATAGATATATGATATTGTACCATAGTTTTTATAGAGATAAAAGAATGTAAAATTTATGTTTTTTGAATATTGCATCGTACTAAGGTCTATGTTATACTAAAAAACAAGTGATGAAGGAGAATAACCTTACATCTGGTTGTTATTTTAGAGAAGGTGGGCAGGTGAAAGCCACTTATAACAATAGTAAGCCATTCGCTCCTGAGCTTTTTTACTGAATAGAGTAAGTAAAAACGGGTAGTTCCGTTACAAACATTCAAGTGCGTTAAAACAATGTGATAGGTTTTAATGTAAAATTGGGTGGTACCACGTGGCTTTTAAGCTTTCGTCCCATAGGGGATGAGGGCTTTTTTTATTTTAAGGAGGATGGGAAATGTTTTTACATGAGCAAATAGAACAATTAATTAAAAAATCAAAAGAAAACATTGAGCAGGTGAACAACTCTAAAGAACTGGAGAGCATTAGGCTTACCATTTTAGGAAAAAAGGGAGAACTAACCGCTTTACTTAGAGGTTTAGGACAGCTGCCCCCTGAACAGAGACCAGAAGCTGGACAGTGGATTAATAAAGCCAGAGAAAAAATTACCATATTGCTTGAAGAAGCAAGTAATACCCTTGCTGCAAAAGAAAGAGAAATTGCTCTTGTTAATGAAAAAATTGATATTACTCAGCCGGTTCAACTGCCGGTTATTGGTTCACCTAATCCTATTAGCTTAGTACTTGAAGAAATGATTGATTGTTTTACAGGTATGGGGTTTGAGGTGGTAGAAGGGCCTGAAATAGAGCTGGATCACTATAACTTTGAACTGCTTAATATTCCTAAAAATCACCCTTCTAGAGATGCGCAAGACACTTTTTATATTAATGAAAATGTGGTATTAAGAACCCATACTTCTCCCGTACAAGCCAGGACCATGCTAAATAGAAAACCTCCAATTCGTATTATCTGCCCCGGTAGAACCTATAGAGCAGACGAAGTAGATGCTACTCACTCACCGGTGTTTCATCAAATAGAGGGATTGGTTATTGATAAAGATGTTACCATGGGAGATTTAAAAGGAACCTTGGAAGCTTTTGCCCATAGGGTTTATGGTGAAGACATTGATATCCGTTTTCGTCCTTCTTTTTTCCCTTTTACAGAACCTAGTGCAGAGGTGGATTTTACTTGTGCCAACTGTAAAGGAAAAGGCTGCAGAAACTGCAAAAACACCGGATGGATTGAAGTACTAGGTGGTGGAATGGTAAACCCAAAGGTACTGGAAATGAATGGAATTGACAGTAGTGTGTATACGGGCTTTGCTTTTGGGATAGGGTTAGAAAGAGTAGCTATGCAGCGATTTGGTATTTCTGATATGCGCTTGCTTTATGAAGGTGATATGCGCTTTCTATCCCAGTTTAGATAATAAAAGAGTGGCAAAAGGAAAATAGGAGGGTTTAAATATGAAATTACCAATGCAATGGATTGAAGAATATAGTAAAATTCCTGTTGAACCTCAAGTTTATCAAGATAAAATGATTATGCAAGGGGTAGCAGT
This sequence comes from uncultured Oscillospiraceae bacterium, assembly GCA_964511785.1. Classification (GTDB taxonomy): domain Bacteria; phylum Bacillota; class Clostridia; order Christensenellales; family Aristaeellaceae; genus CAYFQH01. The sequence goes on along the minus strand of CAZEIB010000019.1, from coordinate 9,307 downwards.
TGAAGGAATTGAAGATAGTGGAAAAGAAGTATCAAAAGTAGTTGTAGGGCGAGTGTTAGAAGTAGGACCTGTTGAAAACAGTGACCATTTAAGCTTATGCAAAGTAGATGTAGGGGAAGAGGAACCTTTACAAATTGTTTGCGGTGCTCCAAATGTAAAAGTAGATATCCTAGTTCCTGTAGCTTTAGTTGGGGCTACTTTACCAGGAAATTTCAAAATAAAAAGAGGTAAAATTCGAGGTGTGGAAAGCTTTGGGATGATTTGCTCAAGTACAGAGCTACAAGTACCAACGGACTTATATCCTTCTGTAGGGGAAGAAGGTATTTTGATTTTTCAAGAAGAGTATCCACTGGGAGCAGATGTTAAACCTATTTTAGGAATTGATGACCAAATTGTTGAATTTGAAATTTTAGCTAATCGGCCAGATTGCCTAAGTGTTTGGGGAATTGCCAGAGAAACAGCTGTTGCAATGGGAACAAGCTTTGAAAAACCATTGATAACAGTAAAGGAAGTTTCTGGAAAGGTTGACGACTTACTAACAGTAAAAGTTGAAGCGCCTGATCTTTGTACACGATATATGGCAAAAGTGGTGAAAAATATTAAGATAGCACCTTCACCTTTTTGGCTACGAAAATATTTGCATGGTGCAGGAGTTCGATCCATTAATAATATTGTGGATATAACAAACTTTGTAATGCTAGAAACAGGTCACCCAATGCATGCTTTTGATTTAGATAAAGTTACGGATCAAACCATTATTGTAAGGCAAGCTAAAGAGGGGGAAAAACTAGTTACCCTAGATGAAAAGGAAAGAATATTATCTGGTACTGAACTACTCATTTGTGATGGAAAAGAAGCAACAGGCTTGGCAGGAATTATGGGCGGTGCTCAAAGTGAGATTACAGAGAATACGAAAAATATTGTTTTTGAATGTGCTGCTTTTGATAGAACCAACACACGTATTTCAAGTAGAAAATTAGGCCTTCGTACCGAATCCAGTAGCAGATTTGAAAAAGGAGTGTTCCCTCATAGTGTTGAAGAGGCAATGAAAAGAGCTTGTCAAATGGTAAACAAGCTAGACGCGGGAGAAGTAGTAGAAGGGGCTATTGACATTTACCCTGTAAAAGAGGAAGAACAGAAAATTTCAGTAAAAACAGATTATATTGCCCACAGAGCAGGTATTGTTATTTCTGTTGAAGATATGATTAAAAGCTTGGAGGCCTTGTATTTTCAAGTTGAGCAAGAAAAAGATACGCTTCATGTAAGAGTTCCCATGTTTAGACACGATGTTGACGGGCCGGCAGATATTTGTGAAGAAGTACTTCGAGTATATGGATTTGACCATATTCCCTCTACTTTACTACGAGGAGAAATTACTCAAGGTGGGAAAAATCCCAGATTGCGACAGAAGGATCAAATTAACCACGTATTAAATGGACTTGGCTATTATGAAATAATGAAATTTTCTTTTATCAGTCCAAAAGCTATTGAAAAACTAAATTTACCTCAAGATGATCTTCGAAAGAATCCTGTAAAAATTTTAAACCCTCTTGGAGAAGATACTTCAGTAATGCGAACAACATTGGTACCTAGCATGTTGGAAACTTTAAGTTACAATCAAAAACAAGGGAATGAATGGGCAAAACTCTATGAAAATGCACCTGTTTTTAATGGAAACGATGTAACGGATGAAGGCTTGCCACAAGAACTACCTATGCTTGCTATGGGATTATATGGAGGGAAATTTGACTTTTTCTCCTTAAAGGGAGATGTTCTGGCTCTTTTAAATTACTTAGGGATAGAGGAAATTGAGATTAGCCGTGAAGGTGAAAACTACCATCATCCAGGGCGATGCGCCAGCTTTTTTGCCCAAGGGAAGAAAATTGCTACATTTGGAGAAGTACATCCGGAAAATATGGAGCAATTTGACCTTTCTCAGCGCGCTTATATTTGTGAAATGGATTTACTTATAATTAAAAAACAATCTACACCAATGGGAACTGCAAAAGCATTACCAAAATTTCCGGCAGTTACAAGGGATTTGGCTTTAGTAATGAACGATGATGTCCCTATTGGCGATGTAATGAAAACTATGGTGAGGGCAGGAGGAAAAACCTTAGAAAAATGTGAAATGTTTGATGTTTTTAAGGGAAAACAACTGGGAGAAGGAATTAAATCAGTTGCTTTTTCATTGGCTTTTCGTTCTGAAGAAAAAACCTTAACAGAAGAAGAAGTTAATAAAACAATGACTAAAATTTTAAAAGCTTGTGAAAATGAGCATCATGCAATGATAAGAGGATAATCACATGGAAAAAAGGCAAGTTAAGGCCATTATAGCAGAATACTTTTTTATTACATTAGGTATTATAATTATGGCTTTGGGAATTTATTTTTTTAAATTCCCAAACCATTTTTCTACAGGTGGGGTAACGGGCATTGCTGTAATTTTAGACAAATATGTTCCGCAAATATCGGCTGGTACTTTTGTTGTTATTATTAACAATGTGCTACTGATTATAGGTTTTTTGGTTTTCGGAAAAGGCTTTGGGGTAAAAACGGCTTATGCAAGTATTTTATTCTCTGGTATTATATGGATATTAGAAAAAGCCATACCAATGAATGCTCCTTTAACAACTCAACCCTTAATGGAACTGATATTTGCTGTTGCACTTCCTGCAATTGGCTCTGCAATTCTTTTTAATTTGGATGCTTCCAGTGGTGGAACAGATATTGTGGCAATGATTCTTAAAAAATATACAAACCTTGATATTGGGAAATCCTTATTGCTTGGGGATTTTCTGATTACAGTATTATCGGGGATTGCTTTTGGCATTGAAATAGGTATGTTTTCTTTGTTAGGCTTGCTTATTAAATCTCTTGTGTTAGACTTAGTGATGGAGAGCCTTAATATGAAAAAGTTTTTTCATATTATTACGGCAAATCCATTACCAATACAAGAATTTATTGTTAAAAATATCAAAAGAAGTGCAACCCTGTTACAAGGATCAGGAGCGTACACTTTAGAGAATAGAACTGTGATATTAACAGCGGTAAATCGTGCCCAAGCAATAAAATTAAGAAATTTTATTAAGGCTACAGATCCAATGGCTTTTATTTTAATTACCAATACAAGTCAAGTAATTGGAAAAGGGTTTAGAGGTGTTATGTAAAGGTTAAAACATATAAGGGTGGGAGAATATGACAGTATCTTTATTGACTGCATTTACTGGAATTATTTATTCCGTTATGAATTTATTTAATGCCCAACTATCCAATGGTTTTGGCAATTATTTGGCTACAATTATTATACATATTTGTGGCATGGTACTTATTATTCCTATGGCTGCAATGAAAAAAGTTCGTAGAAACAATGCTCCTGCATGGATGCATGTTGGAGGCGTTTTAGGAGTACTTACAGTAGTTTCAACGAACTTGGGGGTTAGCTTAATTGGCATTACCCCAACATTAGCTATTGCTTTAATAGGGCAGGTTATTTTAAGTATGGTTATTGATCAGTTTGCTTGGTTCGGTTTTCCTAAAACTCATTTTAATTGGAAAAAAGGAGCCAGTTTGTTTTTTATTGTAATAGGTACTCTGTTAATGTTTATACTACAAAAAAACCAACTATCTACAGGGGTTCTTTCTACAATATTTGCCCTTGTACTGATACTCTTAGGGGGAGGATCAGTGGTAGTAGCACGTATAACCAATGCCCGTTTGGCAGCAGTAGCAGGACAAAACTATAGCAGTTTAATGAATTACCTTACAGGTTTTACTGGTGCTGTAATTTTGTTTTTTGTGATGGGGATGCCGAGAAATAGCCCGATAGACTTATCTCATATTTCTTTTTTTCATTATTTAGGTGGCTTGCTGGGTGTGATATCAATTTACTTATGTAATTATCTTATTCCTAAAGTTTCTGCCATTCATTTTACATTGCTAGTGTTTATCGGACAACTTTTTTCCGGAATTGTATTAGACTTTTTTATTGAAGGTAGCTTTTCTCTTGGTAAAACCCTTGGGGGAATTCTTGTAACTGTTGGAATGATATTTAATGTATTTGCAGACAAAAAAGCTACGGAAGAATAACCATACCGGCATTAAGTGTGGTAGCATAATAGCATTCTTCCCAATAAAAGCGCAAGGCATTTAATGCTTTTAGCGCTTTTTCTTTTGTGGCAAAAAGACCGATAACACAAGAGCCACTTCCGGTCATCAACGCTTTTTCTGCTCCATAATTTTTTAAGCTTGTAATGGCAGTTGCAATGATTGGAAGTAATTGAATGCTTATAGGCTCCAAGTCGTTATTCATATTGGCAATAATATCAGCAAAAGCTTGGTTTTGAAGTCCTTTAATCAATTTTTTATTTGAAAAGCCTTTCTTTTGATTTGTAGAGAAAGTGAACTTTGAAAAAACTTCTTTAGTGCTTAAGCTTTCTTTAGGTTTAATAATTACAAAATGGTAAGAAAACAAAGGAGAGTAAGGGGTCAGTTTCTCGCCTATTCCCTGACCATGCTGTAAGCCGCCTTGAATACAAAAGGGTACATCAGCCCCAAGGCTTACTCCTATATCCATTAATTCCCCTAACGAAAGCTTCATATTCCAAATTTGGTTTAGTCCTACTAAGGTTGCTGCAGCATCTGCACTACCTCCGCCCATTCCAGCGCCTACAGGAATTCCTTTTTCTATATGGATTGTAATGCCCTTGTTTAAGGCAAAGGTATTTATTAGCAGCTGTGCAGCTTTAAAAGCAATGTTATTTTCTGGGAGCAACTTTTCCTTCATGTTTGCAACAGTAACAGAAAGGTTATTACTTGGTAAAAAAGTTATCTGATCGGCAAGGGAAATAGATTGGATGACAGTATCTAATAAATGGTATTCAGTTGTGGTTTTTCCAACAACAGATAAATTCCAGTTGATTTTTCCATAAGTGATGATTTTCATAAAATACTCCTGAATGATTTATTAAGAACAAGTTATTATATCATAATAAAATCCTTTTCATCATTTTAGCATGGATTTATCTATTTCTTAAAAAAGAAACCATGTACATTGTGAAGGAATTCATGTATGATAAGGGTTGTTTATAAAGGAGAAATGGGAAGTGTTAAAAAAAGAAAACCGTGTTTTAATAGAAGCTGCACCTATGGCTGGAATTTCAGATTGGATTTTCCGCATGTTAGCTTATGAAAAAAAATGTGATATTGCCTATACAGAAATGATTAATGCTTTAGGTTATTTATGTGCACCGGAAAACAACCGGGGGAATCAAGAAATTTTAACCCTTCACCCAAAGGAAAAGCACACAATTGGACAAATTTTTGGAAAAGAACCTGAACCAATGGGGGAGGCAGCAAAAGCGCTAGTTGAAAAGTATAATTTTAAAGAAATAAATATAAATATGGGTTGCCCTGCCAAAAAAATTGCCGGAAAAGGAGAAGGGGTTGCTTTAATGAAGGAACCTTTATTGGCAGAAAACATCATTAAAAAAACTGTAAAAAGTGTAAAGGTACCAGTAAGCATAAAAATACGTTTAGGATGGGATGAGAGCAATTTGAATGGTCTTTCTTTTGCTAAAATGGCAGAAGATGCGGGAGTTAGCAAAATTGTTGTTCATGGCAGAACAAAAGTTCAAGGTTATTCCGGCACAGCAAATTGGGATTTGATTAGGGAAATAAAAGAGAATGTAAAGATACCGGTTGTTGCTAATGGGGATATTGTTAATGGAGAAACTGCAAAAGCTGTAATAGAAAAAACTAATTGTGATAGTATTATGATAGGAAGAGGAGCCTTAGGGAATCCTTGGATTTTTGAAGAAATATATGGGACTTTAAACCATGAATCATACCATCCTCCTACATTAGAAGAAAAAATAGAAACTGCCCTTTGCCACGGAAAGTTTATGGTTGAGTGGAAGGAAGAAAAATATGGCATTGTTGAAATGCGCAAACATATCGCTTGGTATTTAACCGGTTTAAGAGGGGCGAATGTTATAAGGGCAAAAATTAACAAAGTTCAGTCTTTTTGCCAAGTAGAGGATATTTTGTTACAATATTTAAGTAATGCAAAAAATGAAGATAAGGAATTAGCAAGGTGAACAGAACATGAAAAAAAGGTTTTTTTTACATAAATTTATGTTAATGATTCTATTGATTTTTACAGCCTTTCTTTTAACAGGAATGGTAAGTGGGGAGGAGAGTGGTGAACTATTTCCTTTCTTTAATCAGTGGATGAAAACAGTTAATGAAGGCACTCCTTATCAGGTTGAAGGAAGTATTAGCATTCATGATTTAGTTCCTTTTCAAGAGGAAACAGTGGTAAACTTAAATCGCTTACTCTCTCATGTTGGAACAAAATTTTATATTCATAAACCCCAAGAAAATACCCTTCATTGGGAAACTTTTTTTACTCTTGGCGGAAACCCTTTTTTTTCTTTAGGTGGGCTGAATGAGCCGGATAAAAATACACAATGGGGCTTAGAGGGTAAAATAGGTCCTTTTTCCAGCAAAAAGATGTCTCCCTTATATAGTTTACTAGGAGTAACAGAGGTTTTCGAGGATAAAGGTGAGGTTCAAATACCTTCTTTTGCAACAGCTAAAGATGAACTTGATGATTTTATACTTCATATTCCTATAGAGCATGAAGAAAAGAAATCAAATTTTAAATTTAAAAATATTGGAAATGCTGCTAAAGTGCAAACTTTTTCTTTTTCTGAAGAAAACATCAATGGACTACAATTGTTTTTATCCCAATTAAGTAGTAGTTTATCTTGGGAATGGGGAAAGGCAGAAAATGATTTAATTCAGTATTCCGGCAAAGGAACACTGAAAATATATTTTACTAAAGAAGAAGAATTTTTGGGACTGGAAGTTAAAACCCAAGGCTTACTTAATGAAACAGTTCATGATATTGAAATAATGTGGGCAACAAATGAGAATAAAGATCGATTTAAGATTCATATCCCGGCAGAGAAAGGTAAAAATCGTTTTACTCTTGAAGGAGAAATAATCCGTGATATAGCTAAACAAGAGCTAGAGATTACAGGCAGTATAAAATATAGAAATGATGATGTTCATATTGAAAAGAAGCTATTGGGAAAGGCAAGTGGACTGGTTGCTGAAGATAATGAAAGAATAAATGGAGAAATTACAATCACTACCCTTCAAGGAGAAGATACCAGTATTATTACAATACAGCCTTCTTTTTTAACAACCCTTAATCAAGAATTAAACAATAAAGGAAACATTAGGCTTATATGGGAAAAAAACAAAAAACTTCAAGGGGATATAAGTCTTTCTTTAATTGCAGAACCCACGCAAAGCAAAGAAACCTATCTTCAAAACCCTATTGACTTTGATTTACTAAGTGAAAAGGAAAAACAAAATTTCGCCAATCAGATTACCAATAGTTTTTCCAGTGCATTTATCAAGGAAGCATTCACATTGCCTTTAAGTGAATTGCTTTTCATTGTAGAAGGTTTAAGTGAGGAGAATATTTCTCAGTTGTATGAAATAGTGCCTTTACGATAAAAAAGGGAGGAAGCTATGAAAAAAAAGTTTTTCATTTTTTTCATTATTACTGTTATTCTGCTGTCTTCTATTTTTACAGCTTATGCCAGTAATTTGCCTGAAAAAAGTATTTCTTTAATTGAAAAATTAAAAATGCAATTGAAAGCGGGATCAGGATTTGCTTTTCAAATAGATTTACATGGAGAGAATCCTAAAAGCCCATGGAAATGGGGAAATTATACCCATGATAATTCATTAATGGTTGAAGGGGAGTATATTTCCAGTGAAAAAACAAAGGAAGAAGAATTAAAAATCAATTTCTCAATAGAAAAAGAAAATATTTTGGAATTATTTTTTCAGCAAATAGAAAACAAGACCTTTCTTACTTCCAAAAATCTTACAAAAAGCAACGCATATTTTCAAGGTTCTTGGATAGAAGCCCTCCTTACATATTGTTTTTTACCGGAAGAGCTTCCCCAAGGGCTTGTAAATATCCCGTTAGCTTTTAAATTAATTGATTCAAAGAATATGGAAGGGGAGATAGCCTCTTATTTAACGGAAATTGATTTTTGGCTACAACAATATGCTCAAGAACCTATTTCTGAAAAAGATCAAGGAGGGTTTAAGGTTGTTTTTGATATTCCTCCAACAGGAATAAAAGAGGGGATAAAAGCTTTACTAAAAATATTTTTAGACAAAAACTTGAATCCTTCTACTGAAACAATAGAATCCACTTTAATAGAAGAATTTTCTGACAAAGAAAAATTCAACAGTTTTCTTTCGGTATTAAATACCCATTATGAGAAAATAATAGATCAAATTCACTTTGAAAAAAATTTGCAGTTGGTACGTTATTATAAAGAGTTTGGAATATTAGAAAAAACAGTGATTTTTCTTCCTTTTTCTGAAGAAATTTATGGGTTTTCTTCTTTACAAATAACCTATGGAGATGATGGGGCAATGACAATTTTTCTTCATGGAAATGAAGGAGAATTAACTTTTGATTTTAGCCAAAACAACCTGAATGATGAAAAAGTTTATTCAGGTGAAGTATCTTATTATCCTACAGAAAAAGAAGAGAAAATTCTTTCTTTCTCTTACACTTTAAACATCAAAAAAGAGGAAAAAAGCCAAAGTGGGGAACTAAATGAGAATTATCAGGTTTCCTTTTTGTTGGTGCCTTTATGGAGTAAAAAAGGAGATTCTTCACCAATATTGTCTCTTACACAAAAACAACAATATGTATTTCAAGAAAATTTAGAGGGTAAAGGAAATATTCTTTTTACCAGTGGAACTTCTAAAAGCAACCCTGTTTCATTAAATGGAGAAATCAATTTAGAGGGTTTGCAATTTTCAGGAAAAATTGACTTTCAAGGAAAATCAAAAGGTCCCTGGGAACTGGAAAAAGAAAAAGAAAATCTAATAAAGATAGAAAGCATGAGGGATTTTAAAAGGGAATTGAAGGAAGAAATTAAAAAAAATTTTTCTTTTTTAGAAAATGCTGAAGTTTCCCCTTTAGAAACTCTGCTTCCAACAAACCTTCCCATTGAAGAAAATAAAAGTGAAGGTTCAAAAGAAAACCTGCAGGATAGCCAAAAGGAGTCACAAAAAAATCCAATAGAAGAAAAACTACCTTCTACTGAAAAAAACACAGAGACTGAAATAGAGGATGAGGACACTATTTACTTCAAGTAAATAGTAAAATATTATTTTGAAACAACCATAAATTATAGATATACAATAAAAACCACCAGTGAAACTGGTGGTATGCACCAGCCCTAGAAGGGCATATTACTAG
>CAZEIB010000018.1:3427-16068 GCA_964511785.1 uncultured Oscillospiraceae bacterium | reverse complement strand
AAAGCTTTGGAACAAGGACTTTTCTCTCAATTGTCATTGGTACCCACTATTGTGGGAATGATTGTGGCTTTTATCAGTGGACTTTTAGCAATTAAAGGAATGTTAAAGTTAATTGAAAAGGTTTCTTTAAACTGGTTTGCCCTGTATGTTATTTTACTAGGAATTATTGTAATTGTTATTCAAATGTTTCTTCCGGGAATTTTACCTTCCTTAACATTTCCACTATTAGCGGTTCATTAAATGAAGAAGGAAGAGAAAATACTCTTTCCCTTTAAGATTAATTCTTGGCAAGATTGGGGAAAAGTTTATCAAAATATTGGGAAATTTTATAATTTAATTGAAGAAATATTCAATAGGCATGGGATATTGGTTTTTGAAATAAGTTCTTTAACCCCGGGAACTCATGGGGTGTTTTTAGTTAATGACAAATTTGTTATTAAAATACTAGCCCCTAAAGAATCCGGCATAGATCCTGTAGAAGAATGGAAGAGAGAATTATTTGGCTTGGTTTTAGCTGAAGAACAAAAAATTCCTTCACCTAAAATTCTTTTTAAAGGGGAATATCAAGATCAATACCTTTTTTATTACTTGGTATTAGAATATTTGCCGGGAAGAGATGCCGGTAAAGTATTAAAAAAATATGGAAATATTGAAAAAGAAAAGTTTGTAAAGAACTTTAAAAATTATATAAAAAAACTGCATGTCTTTACTGAAAGCCCAGCAGTTAAAGTTGATTTAGCAAAACAAATTGAAGAAAATACCAGATGGAAAAAGCTTTCCTTATCTTTGCAGAAAAAAGCGATAGAAATTGCCAAAAGGCAAGAAGATGGTTATGTTTTTGTTCATGGAGACTTAACAGGAGAAAATATTCGCATAGTAAGCCCTGATGAAATTTATTTTTTAGACTATGCAGATGGATTAGTTGCGCCTTTAAAATATGAATGGGGGCCAATGATAATCGAATTATTTTCTTTTGATGAAGTGTTAATGAAAGGGTATTTTGGAGAGGGATTTGAGGAAGAAGGACTTATAAAAGAAATAGCAGAAGGAATACTTATTCACGATTTTGGACCGGATTTACTTGAAAAGGCATGTGTCTTGGTAAATGAAAAAGTTGGAGAGATGAAAACAGTAAAAGATGTAGAAAAAGTATTGTTGAAAAATATGAAAAAGGCTTAGTCTACATTGACTAAGCCTTTTTCTTGTAAAAACTCATATTGAACTTCCATAAAATCATTAACAAATACTGCTACTAAAAGGGCGTCTTCGCTATTAAAAGGATGGTGACTTAGAATATAATCTAAAATATATTCAAAAGCATCATCTTCATCGTAAAAAACTTCTCCCCCGTAGCCTTCATCGTCTAAAATACCCTTGTCATACATATAGGCCAAATCTCCTTGAATTGCCTGCTCAATAAGCTTGGATAAAGAGAGTGGTAAAGAGGAATAGCTTTGGGTGTCAATATGTTTTTGAATAAACAACAAGGCCTCATCTGTTTGGTAACCAATCATTTGAATTCCTTCTTTCCTGATGGAGATTTTTTAAGGTAAAAGCAACTGAGAAAGTTTTTCAATGGAACTGCGAAATACAGACATGGCGTGTTGAATGGGCTCAGGAGAAGACATATCAATACCGGCCAGCTTTAAAGCTTCAATGGGCGGAATGCTGGAACCGGATTTTAAGAAATTTTTATATCCTTGTAAAGCTGGCTCACCCAGTTCAAGTATTCGATCTGCCAAGGTAACAGCGGCAGAAAAACCTGTTGCATACTGGTACACATAAAAACTTCGATAAAAATGAGGAATTCGCATCCACTCATAAGCAATTAATTCATCCACATGGCAATGTTTGCCGTAATAACGTTGGTTTAAGGTATAATACATTTCGTTTAAAGAATCCTGGGTTAAAGGTTCACTGTTCTCTGCCATTTGATGGGCAATTTGTTCAAACTCGGCAAACATGGTTTGCCTAAACACAGTAGTTCTAAATTGTTCTAAAAAATAATTATAAAGATAGGCTAGTGCTTTAGGATTCTCTTCGTGTTTTTTCATCAAGTGGCGAATAAGGAGAACTTCATTACAAGTGGAAGCTACTTCAGCCACAAATAAGGAATAATCTGCTTTAGGTGCAGGTTGGGTTAAACTGCTATAATAAGAATGCATCGCATGGCCTAACTCATGGGCAATGGTCATGGTAGAATTCAAATCGTTTTGATGGTTTAACAACACAAAGGGGTGAACAGTATGAACCCCGAAAGAATAGGCCCCGTTAGTTTTGGCTACGTTAGGGTAAACATCGATCCAGCCCTCTTCTTGGGCACGTTTAAGTACTTGAATATATTCTTCCCCCATGGGGGCTAAACCTTCCAGTACTAACTGGTAAGCCTCCGGATAGGGAAGCTCCATATCAAAATCTTCAACAATGGAGGTATATAAATCATACATATGAAGTTGGGGGAGTTGTAAAACTTTACTTCTAAGAGACATATATTGGTCCAAAGATGAAATGGAAGAATGAACAATTTGTACCAAGTTATCGTATACAGATAGGGGAATTTGGTTTGGAAATAAAGTGGCTTCCAAGGCGGAGGGAAAATTTCTTGCTTTTGAGTGAAATAAGTCTCCTTTTACATTGGAAGAATAGGTGGTTGCAATGGTAGTACCAAAAGATTTGTAAGTGCTAAAAAGGTTGGTAAAAGCATTTTCACGTACCTGACGATTAGAACTTTGAATATAGGAATTATAATTTGCCTCTGTTAAGGGGGATTCGACTCCTTCCTCATTTTTTAAAGGGGGAAAGGCAATATCAACGTGAGTTAACATAGAATAAATGTTGTCAGGGCTTTGGGTTAACTCTCCGGCCATGGCCATAAGCCTTTCTTCACGAGCAGGCAAAACATGAGGTTTCTCCCTTAATAGGTCGGAAATAAAGACATTATAATCACTCATCTGTTCATCAGCAGCCAAAGCATTTAAGGTATCTTCCGATAGAGAAAGTAAAGTGGGGATCAGAAAAGAAGAAACTGTTTGAAAAACAACAATTAAAGAAGAGATTCGATCGACTAAGCCTTGGAAAAAACTGTTACTGTTATCTCCATCTAAATTCATTCGTGCATAGGCGAAAAGATTTTCTATTTTAGAATAAATTTTAAAATAGTCTATAATTGCATTTTTCAACAGGGAAATTTCTTTTGTATCCTGGTATTTTTTATAATCCTCAATGAAAGATTTTGTTAAGGCAAACTCATTTTCCCATTCCTCATTACTGGGAAAAATATCTTCAAGATGCCATTTCCATTGAGAATCGATTTGATCGCGGGTTTTAATTTGTTTATTCATATTGGTCTTCTTCCTTTCTTGCTTTTTTGCGTAATTGCTGATAGCGGATACTGGCAAAAAAAGCGCGAGAATTTTTTTTCATATTGTGAATCAGTTCTTTCAAAACAATGAGATAAGGGCGAGTGTTTTCTTCTTTTAAAAGAGGAAGTACTGCAAAAATAGTAATAAATCGCATTAAGGTGGACGTTAAAAATACATAATGATACTTACTAAGGGTAATACCTAAAACAGAAAAATTCAATGTTTCTAAAAAAGTAAAAGGATTTTGTACTAAATAACCTCCGATGCTGTTTCCCAAGGCAACACCAGCTAAGTTAATGCAAGCAAAAAATACAGCTAGATACATAGTACGGTTTTTTTGGGCGGATAGGTTTAGGGAAAGGTTTTGTTGCCCCAGGTCAATGGAAGGCCAGAAAAAACCATTTACAATACTTTGAATAATAATAAACCAAGTGCTGCTAGGGGTAGTAAAGACCCATAAAACAGGAATAAAGATACAAGCAATGGCAGTAATTTGAACAATGGGTTTATTCCCATGTTCGTCAATCAAATGCCCCCATTTAGACACAAAAAATACGGTAATGAGGTTTGAAACAATTTGGTTATAAAGGGTAATTTGCGTGTAGGACATTTGTAGAGATTCAAGCATATAGACGTTGAAAAAAGGAGATGCTAGATTAACAGAAAAATGCCAACAAGTGTAAAAAACAATTAGCATAAAGAAAGATTTGTTTTTAAACACCCCTTTAATCATAGGGAGAATGCGGCTACTGTCCTCCATATCCAAAGAACTTTCCATTGGAGGCCATTGAAAGAATATAAAAAAGACAATATCAATAACTCCTGTTATTCCTGCTAAGATAAGAACAATGGTATAACCGATCATTCCGGTAGTGTCCATAATAAAGGAAACAAGCAGTCCCGATAAAATACCTGTAATTAAAGACATACGCTGACGGGAACTAAAATACCGACCTCGTATTTTCATAGGTACTAAATCGCTCATTAAACTGTTAAAGCCCAAGTTAACAAAACTGTTTCCCGAAGAAATAAAAGCGACTAAAACAATAACCGCCCAAACTCGTAATATTGAGGCTGTTTCAGGAATGAAAAAAGGGACTAAACCAATTAAAACCCATAAAGATCGACCGAGAATACCAAAAAAAAGAAAAAGAAAACGACGGTTTTTTCTCTTTTCCATAATATAGCTAACAAGCACTTGAAGAGTATTAATTGCAACAGGTACAGCAGCAATAATCCCCAATTGGAAATCATCTGCTTTAATAACTTCCCTTAAAAAACCAGTCCAAGCAGCGCCGGTGGTAATAACACTACTTAACATCCCTACCATTACAGCATAAATAGCGAAATCCATCCCTTTTTTTGTTTCAGGATCGATGCCGGTTGAATCATAAAACTGGAATTGTTTTATTTTTTGCAGAAAGGGAATCCGACGTTTTTTTTGCATATGTTCAACCCTGTCTTTTAAATAATATATACAGCAATTTAAAACTATTCCCTCATATTTTATCGTATTGGTGGGGAAGTTGCAACCAATTCTCGTGGCAATTATTTTTTTAGGTATTCCAAAGGAACGGAAAAAAGATTCTCTCCTGATTTTTTTTGAAAAACCAGTTGATTGTTTTCAAAAAACAAGGTGCCTGTACTCCCTGCAACCTTAGGCTGCTCAAAAAGCAATGTAACAATATGGCTGTTTAACAGAGGGCCACCATTTTTGATAAAAGCGTTTTTCCATAGGGTAAAATGACAACCTTCTTTCCAGCGGCTACAAGAAAAGGCTTTTTGATTTTCTGTAACATGACCTTTTTTACATACAGGACAAAGTAGAGAGGGAAAGTTTTTAACAGAGGAGGATTTACCGCTTCTTTTTTTGCCCGGATATTCTGTTTCAAATACCACATCACTATGAGAACTTTTTTTGGCTTCTTCAACTAAAAAACTACTATAATTGCGAATTTTATCCATAAAGACAAGAGGGTCTTCCTCCCGAGTAACAATTTGCTGTAATCCCAGTTCCCATTCTCCTGTAATCATAGGAGAAGAGAGGGCAGGAGGAACCACTTGAATTAAAGAAATGCCTTTATCACTTGGAATAAGGGACTTTCCTTTTCTTGTGACATAGCCTACAGAAATCAATCGTTCGATAATAGAGGCCCTGGTGGCAGGAGTCCCTAACCCGCTACCTTTCATTTGTTCTTTTAAGACTTCATCTTCAATTTCTTTACCGGCATTTTCCATGCTAGACAGCAAAGAAGCTTCCGTATGGGGAGATGGGGGCTTGGTTTGCTCTTGTTTAAGAGAAGTTTTGGTTACAGTACTCTCGTGGCCTTTTTCAATAACCGGCAGGGTAGAGCTTTTTTCTTTTTCAGACTTTTTGGTTTTGGGAGGATAAAGCTCTTTCCAACCTAAACGGGTAATAGCGGTACCTCGAGAAAGAAATAAATGTTTTTCAACAGAGGTAATAATTTCTTGACTTAAATATTCATAAGGAGGATAAAAAACAGCAATAAAACGTTTCACAATCAAATCAAAAACTTTTTCTTCCTCAGTAGATAGTTTAGACAGATCTGTCCTTTTAGGAGTAGGGATAATAGCGTGATGATCAGTAACTTTTTGGTCATCAATGATACGTTTGCTTAAGGAAAGCTTTTGATTTTTCCCTAATAAAAAGGAGATGAAAGCTTCGTAGGAGGGAGGAAGAAAAGAAAAAGTTTTATACAATTGAGGAATTAAGTCCTTTGATAGATAACGGCTATCTGTTCTAGGGTAAGTAATGGCTTTTTTTGTTTCATACAGACTTTGGGCAATCTTTAAGGTTTTTTGAGCACTAAAGCCTAATAAACGGTTGGCGTCTCTTTGCAAAGAAGTTAAATCATACAGCTGTGGAGGAAGTTCTTTTTTTTCTTGAATAGAAGCAGAAAGAACGACAGATTTCTTTCCTTTGATTTCTTTTGTGATGGTGTTTCCTTCTTCTTTTGTAGGAATTTTGCTGACTTTATCTTTTTCATTATTAATCCATGTACCAGAGTAGTCGTTAAAAAAAGCTGTTAAAGTATAATATTCTTCCACAATAAAAGCATCAATTTCCCCTTGCCTTTTAACCAGTATGCCAAGGGTTGGAGTTTGTACCCTGCCAATACTTAATAGGGTATTGTGAACCAAAGTAAAGGCTCTACTGGCATTCATTCCCACAAGCCAATCGGCTTGTGAACGACATAAAGCGCTTTGATAGAGAGAGTCATACTCGCTGGCGTTTTTTAACTTTTTAAAGCCTTCTAAAATAGCCTCGTCAGTTAAAGAACTGATCCATAGACGCTGAACAGGCTTAGTAGATTTTGCCATGGTATAGATTAAACGAAAAATCAATTCTCCTTCTCTACCGGCATCTGTGGCGCATATTACCTGAGAAACTTCTTCGTTATGTAATAAATTTTTTAATATGATAAACTGCTTTTTTGTTTTAGGAAGTATTTTAAGGGGAATCTCTTTTGGAAGGATGGGTAAAGTATCTAAGGACCACTTTTTATATTTTTCATCCAATTCATCAGGGTTCACCAAGGAAACCAAATGTCCAATTGCCCAAGAAATAATATAGGAGTTGCCAAAAAGAAAGCCATCTCCTTTTTGGGAAGCTTTTAAGTTTTTAGCAATATCACGAGCAACACTGGGTTTTTCGGCAATAATTAGAGTTTTAGACAAAAAAACGCCTCCTTTGAACCATAATATGGTATCATAAAATAGAGTATAATTACAGAAGATTAGAAAAAGAGTGAGGATTTAGGAACCCTAGGTGAAAAACTGTTGCGAGGCTTTCAATAGAATGTTATAATATTATCATCGTTTTATTATATTATGGTAAATATATGAACACACGAAGGAGGAGAAAAATGGCTGGATATGTTTCCGACGCAGTAATTAGAAGGCTTCCGGGCTATTATCGATATTTACAGGAACTTGAAGAAAGTGGGGAAAAACAAATTTCTTCACAAGAATTAGGGAAAAGGATGGGCCTTACAGCTTCACAAATACGCCAAGACATCAACTGTTTTGGAGGCTTTGGTAGACAGGGTTACGGCTATGAAATATCAAAATTAAAAGAGCATATCGGTGAAATATTAGGGATTTACAAAGATCATAAAATGATTATTATCGGGGCTGGTAATATTGGGCAGGCTGTGGCAAACTATGCTAACTTTCCTAAAGAAGGTTTTGATGTTATTGGAGTGTTTGACAACAACCCCAATAAGGTCGGTCAAAAAATTGGTGGAATGACCATAAGAGAATTATCCACATTAGGTGATTTTTTAGATCAGAAAAAAGTAGATATAGGTGTTTTAGCTGTGCCAGCAAAAGATGCACAATCTTTAACAAACTTATTAGTTGAAAAGGGGATTAAAGGTATTTGGAATTTTGCCCCTAAAGATATAAAAACCCCTGAAGAAGTAGCTTCTGTAAATGTTCATTTAAGTGATAGTTTACAGGTTTTATCTTTTAAAATGACTTATGATAAAGAGGACGATAAGTAAACACAGGAGCAATTAATGAGAGAAAACAAAGATTACCCTATTTTTCCAGAGGAAACTTTACCTAATCAAGTCTCGTCTTCAGGATATCATCCCTATCAAGAAGGAAAGAAAGAGGAAAGGAAGTACTCTTCCTCAAAACTACCGGGAAGACAACCGATTCGCTACAGTCAAGAACAAAGCCCTTACAAAGGAAGGCAAAGAAACAATAGCCAATTAGGTGGAGAAGAAACGGAGTTTTCTAGAAGAGGAAAAAGAAAAAAGAAAAAAAACCATTCCCACACGCCATTATATATAGGGATTGTTTTTTTGTGTATGATTATTTTGACAACTTTAGGAATGTTTATGGCACCACAATTGTTGGGGATTTTTTCGAAGATTATGCCAAACTATGCTTTTGCTAACGGAAAGGTAATTCCTTGGGATGAGACAGCGTATTTGGCCCACCAAAAAAATAAAAAAATAATGGAAAGTCATATCTTCTATCCGGGAATATTTGTTGATGGAATTTCTTTAGCGGATAAAACCTATGAGGAGGCTAAAGAGATATTGGCAAATACCTTTACCCAAGAAAATAAAGATTTTTCAGTAACCATTCATTTAGGAGAAGAAAGCCATAAAATAAACAGTGAACAAGTGCCTTTACATACCAATACTGAGGAAGTATTGAAACAGGCTTATGCCGTTGGAAGACAAAACAATTTAAGTATTTTAGGAACAAGCACTACGCCTTTTGGACAGCGGGTACAAACCGTTATGAATGTTGAAGGAAATCCAATAAATTTTCAAACAGCTACTGACTATGATAAGACTAGAGTGAAAGAACTGATACAAGACTTTGTTCTAAACACCAACAAAGAGCCAATAGATGCCCAGTTAAAAAGTTTCGATTTTTCCACAAGAACTTTTTCTTTTACAAAAGAAGAGGAAGGCTATGGGTTTAATCAAGAAGAAATATATGAAAAAGTGATTGAAAAATTAAATCAAGGAGAATATGGTGCTGAAATAGTGGTAGAACCCAATAAAATATTACCTCAGGTAACAAAGGTTGACCTAATGAATAATTTTAAGCGAATTTCTTCTTTTACTACCAAAACTACCAACAATGCAAACCGAAATACCAATGTTTACCTTTCGGCCCAAGCACTAAACGGCAGGGTGGTAAATCCAGGTGAAACCTTCTCTTTTAATGAAACTACCGGAAAAAGAACTCAAGAAGCTGGTTACAAAGAAGCTGTAGCCATATCCGGAGGACAAAATGTACCGGATATTGGAGGCGGGGTATGCCAAACTTCTACTACACTGTTTAACGCCGTATTAATGGCAGATTTAGAAATTGTTGATAGAACTCCACACGCTTGGCCAAGTAGTTATGTGGATATTGGAATGGATGCTACAGTAAACTGGCCTAATTTAGATTTTAAATTTAAAAACAATCAAGATTATCCGATTTTTGTGATTGCATTTTATGAAGATCAAGAGGTTACTGTAGAAATTTACGGAAAATCCTTAGGTAACGGTATCACCATTGCTCTTGAATCTGAAAGAACCAAAACCATAGAACCACCGAAGGAAACCCAATTTGTACGTAATGAAAAGCTTTCTCCGGGTACGCAAAAAGCTACTACAAAAGCACGGTCGGGGTATGAAGCGGAAACCTACAAAATATGGTATAAAGATGGTGAGGAGTTTAAAAGGGAATCTTTTACGTCAAAATATCGTATGTATGCAAATACGATAGAATATAATTAGTCAAGGGTGGTAAAGAATATTGGAAAAAAAGAGAAGAGTAGGGATGTTAAGCCTTTTGCTGGTGTTGGTATTATTTGTACAAGGCAGCAGTTTTGCAGAAAAAGAAAATGATTCTAAAACCTATCAGATGGCAGGAGTTGAAGTGGGGACTCTGGCTTCCACATGGAGTGAGAACAAATTTTTTAAGAAGATGGAAGAAAAAACAGGTATTCACCTTGAGTTTGATCAACATTTTGATGAAAAAGAGTGGGAGAAGAAAGTGGACGGCTATTTTGCCGGAACAGAACCTTTGCCTGATGTTCTTTTTAAGGCAGAATTATCCGTTGCTCAAGAGGAAGAAGGATTTAAAAAAAATATTTTGATAGATTTAAAGCCTTTACTTGAAGAAAATGCACCGAACCTGTTTCAGATTTTACAAGAAAATCCCCAATGGGAAAAGGGAATTAGCCTATCTGGGGGAGAAATTGTTTCTCTACCCTATATTGATTTGCTTCGGGTGCAAAATGCCATGTGGATAAATAGGCAATGGCTTGATACCCTTGGATTGGAAGCACCTACAACAAAGGAAAGTTTTAAAAAAGTGCTAAAAGCATTTAAAGAGGAAGACCCAAATCAAAATGGGAAAAAAGATGAAGTTCCCTTTTCTTTTATTGGGCCTTGGGATTTAAAGTTTCTAGGTCACAGTTTCGGACTTATTGCAAATGATTATAATATTTATATAAACCAAGAAGAAAAAGTAAGCTTTTTGCCAATTGAAGCAGATTATTATGATTTTATTTTTTGGTTAAGAGAATTGTATCAAGAAGGACTCTTAGATCCACAGGGCTTTACCCAGTCAGATCAAATGAGAAGTTTAGTAGACGAAAAAAGCCCTGCTACTTTCGGTATTATTATGGGGCCTACAGCTTTTTCTACGTTGCCGGATGCCCATGGCAAACAATATGAGCCTTTAATGCCTTTGTTTGATGATCAGGGGAAGCAAATTTATAGGGATTTTGTAGGCCCCATAACAAGAGGAACTTTTGCGATAACTACAAATTGTTCTGAACCTGAAAAACTTTTACAGTGGGTAGATTATTTGTACAGTGAAGAGGGAGCAACTTTAGCAATGGCAGGAGAAAAGGGTGTAGATTACACGGTAAATGCCCAAGGGAAGTGGTCTATTGTTAAAAAAGAAGGAAGTGCTTTTGATAGCCAAAATGTGAATATCATCTCCGGAGCTGCTTTTCCTTGGTACAGTCCGGTGGCATTTGAATTATCAATTGGAGATGAGGTAGCCAATAAAACTTTTTTAGGAATGAAAAAACTAGGAGAAATTGCAAAATTACCTTTTCCTTATTATTCCTTAACAAGGGAAGAAGAAAACCAAATACAACCTTTACAAAAGGAACTGGCTACTTATGTAGATGAAAACTTGGCGAAGTTTGTGTTAGGGGAAGTAGAACTTACCGAAGAAACCTGGCAGGAATATCTTCAAGGATTTGACACAGCAACAGTGGAAGCATTTTTAAGCTTTTGGCAAGAAATATATAGTAAATTCAATTAACCAACTGTAAAGCAAAATGGAGGGTGCATATGAGTTTATATTCTAACATGATCAGAAAACTAAAAACCCCGGAGGTCATTGAACAACTTAATCAACTTTATGGGAACAGACATGGTGTACTTGTAGAAAACACAGGCAGACTTACGAGAATTATTCGCAAACATGAAGAATATTTTGATGCAAAAAAAGATGTTTTTATTATAAGTGCCCCGGGCAGAATTGAAATTGTAGGGAACCATACAGATCATAACCGGGGGAAAGTATTAGCTGCTGCTGCCAATGTGGATAATATTGCTGCAATTTCTCCCAGAAAGGATATGGAAGTTCATGTTTATTCTGATGGTTATGCCCCTATTGTTGTTAATCTTGAGAGCTTAACAATGCGTAAAGAAGAACAAGGAACCTCTACGGCAATTGTAAGAGGTGTTGCTGCCAAACTGAAAGAAATGGGCAAAGAAATTGGTGGTTTTGATGCTGTTGTAACTTCTACAGTATTAGGCGGTAGTGGCCTTAGTTCTTCTGCGGCCTTTGAAATGTTAATAGTAGGAATTTTTGAAAAGCTATACACAGGCTGGTCCTTAACAGCAGAAGAACGGGCAAAAATCGGCCAATATGCAGAAAATCATTATATGGGAAAGCCTACAGGCTTATTAGATCAAATGGCCAGTTCTGTAGGTGGCCTAGTGACATTAGATTTTAAAAACGATGAACCAGATGTAAAACACATGGATTTTGATTTTGCTAAGAAGGGGTATACCATTGTAGTAGTGAACTCCGGTGGAAACCATGCGCATTTAACAGATGATTATGCTGCCATTAGAGAAGAAATGCAAAAGGTAGCCGGATATTTTGGAGAAGAGGTTCTTCGAAATATTATT
Organism: uncultured Oscillospiraceae bacterium; assembly: GCA_964511785.1. GTDB lineage: Bacteria > Bacillota > Clostridia > Christensenellales > Aristaeellaceae > CAYFQH01. The sequence goes on along the minus strand of CAZEIB010000018.1, from coordinate 4,007 downwards.
CCGGAACAATTTTATGCAGAAATTGGAAGTTTAAGACAAAAAGTATCTGACAGAGCTATTATGAGAGCTTTACATTATTTTGAAGAAAACCAACGAGTTGTAAAGGCAGTACAAGCTTTAAAAAAAGAAAAGATGGATGATTTCTTAAATATCATTATAGAATCGGGCCATAGCAGCTTTATGTTTTTACAAAATGTATATAGTGATTGGAAAAATCAAGAATTATCTTTAGCATTGGCATTAAGCGAAAAATGGCTAAAAGGAAAAGGGGCGTGGCGGGTACATGGAGGAGGCTTTGCAGGGACCACGTTAAACTTTGTGCCAACAGAAAGGCTTACTCATTTTACCGAAAATATGCAAGGAGTTTTTGGGCCACATAGTTGCCAAACCTTAGACATTCGAAATATAGGCATAGGCACATTAGATATTTAATTCTTATAATCTATGTTTTAATAAAAATCCTCTTGATTTTAATCAAGAGGATTTTTGTTTTATTTACTTTTTACTTTCTTATGTTGGGGAAGGTGGTGGTTATGATTTCGTTTTGAATGAAGAAGCAACCAATGTTTCACAGGGACAA
>CAZEIB010000018.1:0-3417 GCA_964511785.1 uncultured Oscillospiraceae bacterium | reverse complement strand
CATGGCATATTTTTGTAGAGAGATTCAAAAGTGTCTTTGGCTACAGCAACAAAGTTTTCTTCTACAGGGTGGGGACTATATTCAACATAAGAAAAAATTTGGGCGACTGGGGCTAAAGAAAGAGGATAACCTTTGGTGTAGTTTACTCGAAGAGCAAAAGCATTTGGAGTTTCCTGAGGAAGAGGTACTAAACCATCAATGCGCAACAAGTCATAAACAGCATGCATCCAAACAAAATATTTTTCTTCCAATGATTTACTTCGTTTTTCTTTATTGGCAGGAATCACATAAAGGATTCTTAAAACAATAAAGGATATAAGCAATAACAAAAACAATGAAAGAAGAAGCCAAAAAATCGAACTACTTTTATTTTCTTCAGGCTCCACATTTGGTTCTTCATTACTGGGAGGAGGGGTAGGACTTTCTTCAGGAAGAGGTAAGTCTTCAGGGGTATCAGAAGGCTTAGAATCCACATCCTTTGGCTCGGGCGTTGGAGCTTGCTCGGGCTCAGGATCTTGTGATCCGCCCTCCGGTGGCGGAGGATCTGGAGGGGATTGAGGCGGGGGTGGTTGATTTTCTCCGGGGGTAGCATCAAATATAACCCAACCGAAATGAGGAAAATAAATTTCTGTCCAGGCATGAGCCTCTTTCCCCGTTACATAGGCAATGCCTTTTTCATCGGGAGTAGCAACAAAACCTTCCACATACCTTGCAGGTAAGTGGACCATACGAGAAAGCACAGTCATGGCAGAGGCAAAATAAGTACAATACCCTTCTTTACCAATGTGGATAAAATAAGACACAAAATCTCGATCCTTTGGAACAGGCTCAGGATTGAGAGTATAGGTATAATATCTTTTCAGGTACTCTTCTATTAAAGCTGCTTTTTCATAGTTGGAAGATACATTTTTAGTTAAGTTCAAAACAAGACTCATAAGATTTTCTTCATTACCCATATGTTCCGGCAATTGAGTGTAGGTAGCCAATACTTTTTCATAAAAAGAATCATGGCTTCCTTCCAGTGCTTTTACAAGGGAAGAAAGGTTCTCTTGATTGCTACTAAAATTTTTTCCCTCAAAAGAATAGCGATCTAAGGGGTATAAATTGCGAGTAATAAACATTTCACTACCAATATTAAAATAAGGTACCATGCCACTGGAAACACTTAATTGATTAAACCGTTGGGTAATAAACAAACTTGAGGGCGAAGCAGAAATCATTTCAACGGTTATCGGAAAAGAGTCTCCTAGCCAGGGATAATTTTCTACCATGATAGAACTAGGCTGATCATAATTAAAAATTTCACTTTTTAATGTGTTCCATCTGGGAGAGGAGTAAAGGTAACGCTTTCCACCGGTAGTATCGAACCAAGATTGGCCATTATACTCATTTTTAATAGTACCACGCAAATAAACAATGTCATTGGTATGTACTTTCATCACTAAATCTTCGTTGGGTTCCGCTGGGCCACCCATATGATAACCTTGATCATCTAAGGAGAAAACTGTTCTTGTTTGAGTGAAAAACAAATAATTTGAAATGGCTTCTCGTAACTGATTAGCGGCTTTCTCTAAAGGAGGAAAAGTAATTTTTTCCATTGGTAAAATAAAAAAGGATAAAGCAGTTAATACAATAATAACCGGAAGAATACGCCATAAATGGGAGTCTTCATTGGTTTGTTTAATATAAAGCATAATTACGGTAACAACAGCAGGAAGAGTAAATAGTATATAACTACCTTTGCCTATAAACCATAAAGCCAACATAGTAAACAGTAAAACACTTAAGGAAGGGAAAAATCCGCTCCCTTCTTTGGTTAAAAAGTAACTGACAATAGACAGGATAAGGGTTAGCAAAAGGGTAAAATCAAGGGCAAATAAAGGAAGGGCATCTTTTTGACCTTTAATAAATAACCATAGGGATTTAACTGTAGAAACTATAGAGGAAAGAATAGGCCCTCCGTAGGGCATGGTGAAGGCCATAATTCCTTGAGATAAGAAAAAGAGAAGCAATACTACCAAACCTATTTTTTTGTGATTTGAAAACAGGATAAAAAGGGAGGGGACAATAAAGGCTATTAATAAAACAATAGGCCAGTAACCTTGAAAATTTAAGGAAAAGCATAAAGGCAAGGCAACACCCACTGTCAATAAAAAAGATAATAAACTGTGTAATAAAGCCTTTTTTGTTCCGTTATTCATACTGGGTATCACCCTCTCTAAACAATATTATGCTACAGTTGCAGGAGAAACAAAACATATATCTACATTGTTTTGCTGTAATCTGCTGATTAAAGACACTGAGTTTGGATCGTCAGGAGTAAAAGTAGCTAAGTAGAGCCTAACAAAAGGCCCCATTTTTCGAATGCGGACAATGGTATCTACAATTTGGGAGGTTAAATGGGAGGTTACAATAGCTGTTGCACCGGTTTTGCGCATTCGTCTAGATTCTAATAACAATATTCGCTCAAAAGGTTCAACATGATCAAAAGGAAGCCGAGCCAACTCCTCAAGTAAAATTGGTGTTCCCATATTTTTGTCATAATCCATGGTTCTCTCTCCGCCTAACAATGGCATACGAACGGGATGTTCTCGCTGACCATGGGTAATTACAATAGATGCAGCTGTTTCACAAAGGGTATCTTGTATATATGCTTTTGCATTATAGAGGTTAATTTGACTGGGAACATAAGGAGTGGAGCTATCAAGTAAAACCAACACATCCGGTAAATCAGGCTCTTCAAATCGACGAACAAGAATCTCTTTAGAACGCATACTTAATTTCCAATGAATCTTTTTTAAAGGGTCTCCTTGTTGATAGGTTCGAATATCTGCCGGATTACTGGCATCTTCTCGGGCTTTAGATAGGGTCTCAAGGCCTGTATCCCCAGGGCTAAACTCTAAAGGAGCTACATCAAATGTTAATGGAAGAACCACCAGTTCCATCGGCAAAATATCGGGATCGAAGTGATAGGAAAAAAAACCGAAAATATCTTCAATAGTATAACTGATGACACCGGGAAGGTAGGTGCCTACATGGTCAGTAACTAAATCATAACGAATGTATTGGGTGCCTTTAGAGGAAGATTGTAGTCTAACGGTAGTTAAATCTTCACTGGGACCGGTGCGTAAAAATAAAGTAATAGGGGCAATGGGTAAAAAGCTTCCGTGGGAAACGGAAACATCCATTTCCACCTTGTCCCCTCTAGAAACTTTATGATCGGAAAGCTCGTGTAATACTTTTCCACGACGGGTAGAAAGAAAAATGCTAAAAAAAGCGTAAAGAACACACATAATAGCCACAATGGCTAAAAATAAGTAAATAAAATTGCCTGTTGATAAGGCTACCAACAGTAAAGTGAATATAACCCCCAAAAAAACATACAAACGTGATTTCATGGCAATTTAACAGGCACAG
>CAZEIB010000017.1:12195-16905 GCA_964511785.1 uncultured Oscillospiraceae bacterium | reverse complement strand
TTATTTTAGCAAAAGGAGGTTTTCTTGTATCTAAAGATTTTTTATGCCACCAGCAGAGCTGGTGGTTTTTTGCGCTGAAGCTGGGAAAATGAAAAGCACCTGATGTTTACTATCACATCAGGTGCTTTTCATTTGAAATTTTCTATCCTTTAATTGTATTCATCCAGCCTTTATCTTTACCTCTTTATTCTTTTTCTTTATTCTTTTTCTATCTTCTGTTTTTTATAGTCAAACTTATTGAAAAAGGTTTTATTCTATGCTTAACTTTTTGCACCGTCACTTCTTGGGTCAAGGGCATCTCTAAGGGCATCACCAATAAAGTTAATGGCCACCACCAATACAATAATTACCGCTCCCGGCGGGATCCATAACCAAGGCTGAGAAGTAAGTACTGTAATAGACTGTACCCCGTTTAATAAATTGCCTAAGCTAACCGTAGGACTTTGTACCCCCATGCCTAAAAAGCTTAAAGCTGCTTCATCTAATATGGACATAGCCACTTGAGAAGTGGCATATACCATAATAGGGGCAAAGGTATTAGGCAAAATATCGGAAAATAAAATATGGTAAGAAGGCATTCCCTGAATTTTTTTACTTTCAATATAGTGAAGCTGCTTAATACTTAATACATTCCCCCGTACAATGCGGGCAACCCCCGGCCAGCCGGTAAAGCCCATAATTAAAATTAAGTTAATCAGCCCGGGGCCTACAAGGGCCGCTACCACCAGCACCAACAATATGTAAGGAAAAGACATAACCATATCGGTAAAGCGCATAATAATCATATCTACCGCTCCGCCAACATAGCCTGAAACCAAGCCCAGCACAACCCCGATTACAATAGAAATACCTGTAGCCAATAGCCCTACCAGTAAAGATACCCGCATAGCATAAATGGTTCTGGTTAGCATATCTCTTCCAATGGCATCGGTTCCCAGCCAATGTTCTTTAGAAGGAGGGGCACCGAACTTGCCTACAATGGCACTTGGGGAATAGGGACTGATGAAAGGAGCAAAAATAGCGATTAATATAAATAAAAGTAAAATAACAAGGCTAACCATAGCCGCCTTATGTTTAACAAAGCGTTTAGCCATTCTAAACCAAGCGGATTCACTTTTAAAAGCCAATCTTTTTTCTTCTTTTACCTCTTTTTTCAGTTTGGTTTCTTCCTGCATGGTTTCTTCCTTCATGGTTTTCTCCTTCATGGTTTCTCTCTTCATAGGCTCTTCTTATTCATAGCGAATTCTGGGATCTGCAACGGCATAGGCAATATCTGTTACCAAGTTCCCTACAAGAACAATAATGGCCGATAATAGACATACCCCCATAATAACAGGGTAATCCCTGGCTAAAATGGCATTCATGGTTAATAAACCAAGACCCGGCCAAGAGAAGACTTTTTCAATAATAACAGCACCACCTACCAACATAGGTATTTGCATACCGATAACAGAAATAATAGGCAATAAGGCATTACGCATTGCATGGCGATGAATGACCAAATACCTGCCAATCCCTTTGGCCTTTGCTGTTCGCAGGTAATCTTGCTGTAAAATTTCCAGCATACTGGATCGAATATAGCGTAAATAAGTACCCGTTAAGGAAAACACCAGCACCGTTACCGGCATAACCATATGCTTTAATACATCAAAAAAGCCGCTATCCGTACCCAAGGTAGTCATTCCGCTGGAAGGCAAAATTTTTAATTTTACCGTAAAAATATAAACCAATATAATCGATAAAAAGAAACTGGGAATAGCGGTGCCAATAAAAGAACAGGTTACAATGCCATAATCCGCCTTAGAATACTGATGGGTGGCAGAATATACCCCAAGGGGAATGGCAATACCTAAACTGATTAAAATAGATACCCCCATTAACAACACCGTAGGTCCAATATGGCTGCCAATCATTTGAGAAACAGGGGTGTATTTGCTAATAGAATAGCCCATATTCCCTTTAAATAATTCTTTCATCCAGGTCATGTATTGTACGGGAATGGATTGGTTAATGCCCAGTTGCTCCGCCCGCATTTCGACCGCCTGCTGAGAAACCCTTGGCCCTTGGAGCATGTCAAGGGGGCTGCCTGGGGCCAAATTCATTAAAGCAAAGTCGATAATGGTGATGCCGATTAATACAGGAATGGCAATTAAAATTCTCTTCCAGATATATTTAAGCAATTTTTCCTCCTCCTCTGCTTACTTTTTCAGGAAAATAACAAGCTACCAGATGATTTTCTTCTTCATTTCCCTCTATAGCCTTTAGGGGAGGATGGCCTGTTTTACATTTTTCTTCTCGATAAGGGCAACGGTTATAAAATTTACAGCCGTTAAAGCTTTCTATTTCGTTTACAGTAGCCTCTCCTTGCAATAAGAGCTTTTGTTCATGAGCTACTCTTTTGTGAGGGTCTGCCACAGGAGCTGCATTAAACAAGGCTTTAGTATAAGGATGGAAAGGATTTTCAATTAAATTTTTTCTTGGGGCAATTTCTACAATTTTGCCTAAGTACATTACCGCTACCCGATTACTGATATAACTTATGGCCCCTAAGCCATGGGCAATAAATAAATAGGTCAAGTCTCGTTCTTTTTGCAAATCTTTAAGGAGGTTTAATATTTGCGCCTGTATGGACACATCCAGCGCGGAAACCGGCTCATCGCAAATAACCACCTTAGGGTTTAAAGATAAAGCTTGGGCAATACAAATGCGTTGGCGTTGGCCCCCTGAAAACTCGTGAGGAAAACGATTAACGGCTTTTTTTGAAAGACCTACTTGATCAATCAGCTTTTTAATATGTTCCTCTATTTGATTTTTTTCTACAATTTGATGGTATAAAAGAGGAGCACGTAAAATATCCCCTATGGTTTTACGGGGATTTAAAGCGGAATAAGGATCTTGAAAAATCATTTGAATATCTAAACGGATGGCTTTTTTCTCTTTCCCTTTAAGGGTTAAAAGGTTTTTGTTTTGGTAAAACAACTCCCCTTGGGTTGGGGCTTCAAGGCCTACAATAAGCCTGCCTAAAGTAGATTTTCCGCAGCCCGATTCTCCTACAAGGCCTAAAGTTTCCCCTTGAAAAATGGCAAGGTCTACCCCATCTACTGCTAAAACCGTGTTTTTTGGGTTTTTAAACTTTTTTTCAAGGTTTTTTACTTCAATTAAAGGGGATTTTTGATTCATTCCTTCACTCATTTTTTTCTCCCCCTTGATTTATGGTATTGTTTTTCACTTTTTCCCCCAGCCAACAACGGGTTTTTTGGCTTCCTTCAAGGGATAAAAAGCCTTGAGGCTGTAAACAAGCTTCTTGCTTATAGGGACAGCGTTTATAAAAACGACAGCCTGTCATTTCATGGTAATTTTCAGGTACACTCCCTTGTATCGCTTCAAGACGCTGCTTACCCCCTAAGCGTTGATCGGGCACAGAGGCAAAAAGCCCCTTGGTATAAGGATGACTGGGGTGATCAAAAATTTCCCACACAGTTCCTTCTTCTACAATTTCCCCTGCATACATTACAATAACCCGGTCGGCCATTTCTGCCACTACCCCAATATCGTGGGTAATTAATAGTAGGGCTAAATGGTTTTCTTCCCTAAGTTCTTTTAATAAGCTTAATATTTGGGCTTGTATGGTTACGTCTAAAGCAGTGGTAGGCTCATCGGCAATTAATAGTTTAGGGTTACAGCTTAAAGCCATAGCAATCATTACCCTTTGGCGCATTCCCCCGGATAAGGTATGGGGAAACCTTTTCATCATTTCTTTAGGTTTAGGTAAACCAACTTTGCCCAGGAGCATTTGGGCACGCTCCTGGGCTTGTTTTTTACTTAATCCCATATGAACTTCAATGGCTTCAACAATCTGTTTCCCAATAGGAATGACCGGATTTAAAGCCGTTAAGGCATCTTGGAAAATCATGGTTAATTGATTTCCTCGAATTTTATCCAGCTGTTTTTCTTTTAAATTTAGTAAGGTTTTTCCATCAAAGGTTACTTGCCCTTTGGTTACTTTTCCGTCTAAAGCCAAAAGTCCCATAACCGATAGAGCTGTAATACTTTTGCCACTGCCGGATTCCCCTACTACACAGACTACTTCCCCGGGCTTTACTTGAAAGGATACATCTTTAAGCCTTTCTACTCTTTCACCGTTTTCTATGAAAGAAGTATGAATTTGTTCTACATTCAGTAATGAATCCAAATTTTTTCCCTCGTTTATTTAATTCACATCCCATTGTTCAACATTGATAAAGGCACCATATGCCCTTGGTTCAACATTGATTAAACGGTTGTTTTTAGCCCCTAGTACCCTTGTTACGTATACAGAAATTAAAGGGCTGTCGGCCACCATGATGTCATCAATTTCTCTGTAAATGTTTTTCATTTCTTCATTTTCTGTAGCCTTTTGGGTTTGGGCTAAAAGGTCATCTACCTTTGGATTTTGATATTGACTGTTATTGCCGTTTCCTGCAAGCCAAGCTATATCGATATAATAGTCTATAGGGGCAATGGTATATTGTACTGCATACATTTGATATTCTCCACTGCCGGAGGCTGTCATTAAAGAGTGAAAATCTACGGTTTTAATTTGCACACGAATACCAATTTCCGCAAGGTTGGCTACAATCACTTCTGCCGCTTTTACAAAAGTGGCATCTCCTGAGTTTACCAGCAGTTCAATTACTTGGCTGGAATCCCAATTGGCTTCTTGCACCAAAG
>CAZEIB010000017.1:0-12185 GCA_964511785.1 uncultured Oscillospiraceae bacterium | reverse complement strand
GCGGGCCTGATCGGGGTTATAAGGGGTTACCGGAAGGCTTTCATCAAAGTAAGGGCTGTAGGAGGTAATAAAGCCGTCAATCACCGCTCCTTTTCCTTCCAGTAAACCTTGTAAAATCAGCTCTCTGTTAATACCCATTAAAATGGCTTGACGTACACGGGCATCGGGTACTACTTTGTTATGGATAAAGAGTAGTTGATTGGTAATAGGTTCTTCTAAAAAGCTGGTCACATGGGCAATGTTTTCCACCATGGCATAATCCTCTACAGGAATAAGGCCTGTGGTGGGAAGGGTTAAATCAATCTCTCCCGATTCCAGCCCTGCATACAATTGACTACCTTGAACAATTTTAAAGTTCAATTTATCAATATGAGGACGGCCTTTAAAATAGTTTTCGTTGGCCATATATTCAATATAATGGTCTTTGTCTACTTTTCCTAAAGTAAAGGGACCACTTACTACACTTGGGTTATTAAAAAACTCATGGGTGGTCAGTTGTTCAAAGGGAACATCTTTTAGCACATGCTTAGGCATGGTAAACAAATACCTGGCAAAGGCATTTTGAAAAGTAGACAGGGCCATAGGTTCTTTTGAAATAAAATTTACTGTCATCTCATCTACTTTAACAACCCCTTGAAGGTTTTCTCCATCTTCAGTGGAAAAGCCGTTTTCATCAAAACCAACCAAGGAGGCATAACCAAAAATACCGCTGGAACCGGTTTTAGGGTTGGTTAAGCGGCTAACGGTAAATACCACATCATCAGCCGTAATTTTTTCCCCGTCAGACCAAGTGGCATCGGGATTTAAATGAACGGTAAAGGTAAGGTTATCTTCTGTGGTAATTTCTTTTGCCAACATACCGTGGAAGGTCATATCCTCCCCCAGTTCTACCAAGGGCAAAAACAATAAGCCTGTGGCATATTTGTTTAACTCGCCCCCATCTTGCAGTACAGGGTTTAAAGTACCTAAAGAATCGGTAACGCCGATGTTGACAATTTTTTCTTCTTGGGCAAGGGAAGTGATTCCTAAGGTTGAAAAAAGAACCACAGCCAGTAACATAGATAAAAACCGTAAGGATTTTTTCATTTTTTTCCCTCTTTCTCTATTCAAAATTTTGCATTTTTTATTCTACTTCTATTTTTACTCTACTTCTAATATATGTCCTGTTTTTTCGCTTTTTAAACTGCTTTTTTCCTTTCCTGAGAAATTCTGCTGTTTATTCTTGGTTTTTTTCTGTTTTTTCTAAAAATTCTTGAGCTTCCGTAAAATAATCTCGGTGAAGATTATGAAAATGCTTCTCTACATACATATTTTCAAACTCTTCATAGGTAATTTGGTAACGCAAAAGTACGTCTACAAAATACATGAGTACATCTGCCATTTCTTTTACAAAGGCTGCGCGAACCACCGGATTTTCTTCAATGGCTTGATCTCCCTTTTTCTTGATAATGTCTATCACTTCTCCTACCTCACCCATAAGCCATAGTAAAGAGTTTCTGCCGTAGGTTGAGGTTAGAGGATCCCAAGTTGTTTGATATTTGTCGTGTAATTCCCTTTGTAACTTCATCATGGTTTGTAAGGTCAATTCTTCTTTCATAAGCGCCCCTTTACATAAGATTACCTTACCTATTATAACATATTTTCCTCTTCTTATTAACTGCCTTCTTATTTACTGTCTTCTTATTAGCAAGTTTGTATAAACAAAAAAATATTTATGCTAAAATTAAGGCTTTTATGTATAAATATACTCTATTTCTCTTTTTCTAGTGGTTAAAGTTATACACAACCACTAGAAGTTGTGGAAAGTTTATACCGTATATAAGGCATATTCAAGGTTTGAACAGGTATTCCCCTATTGAAAAAGTGTTTTCTTTCTGCTAACATAAGATTGACCGGTGGAAAAGTTTGCTGGTGCAAAAGTTTTCCACATTTTTTTGTCTGTATATATGTGCAAGGATATGCACTTTAATCATATTGTAGATAGGTGGAAGCGGATTTCATGAATGTAAATGAATTATGGGAAAAAACTTGTAAAATATTGCGAGAGGAAATGAACGAGGTTTCTTTTCGAACTTGGATTACCGGCAGTTTAAAGCCTGTAGACTTGGTTGGAGATTGTTTTACTGTTGAGGTGGTAACCGATTATATGAAGCAAATGATCATTACTCGCTATCATAGCCTAATCAGCAATGCTTTGGCTACCGCTTCGGGGCATCCCATTGTTCTTGAAATGCTCTCTGCCGATGAAGTAAAGCAGCGAAAAAAGAATCAAGAAGATGCCCTTGATGATCCTCAGGCAAAAATTCATTTAAACCCTAATTACACCTTTGATAGTTTTGTAGTAGGAGGAGGGAATCGTTTTGCCCACGCTGCCTCTTTAGCTGTAGCCGAAGCCCCTTCTGAAGCGTATAACCCTTTGTTTATTTATGGTGGTGTTGGCCTTGGCAAAACCCACTTAATGCATGCCATAGGCCATTATGTACAAGAGCAGTACCCCGAATTAAAATTAATGTACATTACCAGCGAAAACTTTACTAACGAGTTAATTACTGCTATTCAAACCAATAAAAATGTAGAGTTTCGTAACCGCTTTAGAAATGTAGATATTTTAATGGTAGATGATATTCAGTTTATTGCCGGAAGAGATTCCACCCAAGAAGAGTTTTTTCATACTTTTAACGCCCTACATACCAGCGGTAAACAAATTATTTTAACCAGCGATAAACCACCAAAGGACATTGCCCGCCTGGAAGAGCGCCTTTGTAGCCGTTTTGAATGGGGATTGATTGCCGATATACAACGTCCCGATATTGAAACCCGTATTGCTATTTTACGAAAACGTGCCCAAAGGGAGCATATTGTAGTGCCCGATGACGTACTTGAGATGATTGCCCAACGAATTGACTCAAATATTCGTGAACTGGAAGGTTCCCTAACCCGTTTGGTAGCCTTTTCTTCTTTAACAGGAAAAACCATTGACTTGGCTTTAGCAGAGGAAGCCCTAAGGGAAGTATTTGCCCAGAAGGAATCTAAACGAATTACCTGTGGTTTAATACAAGACACCGTGGCCAGCTATTATTCTGTTACAGTAGATGATTTAAAAGGAGCACGAAGAAATAGAGAAATTACCGTGCCAAGGCAGGTAGCCATGTTTTTAACCAGAGAAATTTTAGGTATGTCTTTACCTAAAATTGGGGAGCATTTTGGAGGAAGAGACCATACTACCGTAATTCATAGTTGTGATAAAATTACCAATTTAATCAAAGAAAACCCTTCTTTTGTTTCTCAAATTAATGACATACGCAAACAGCTGAATGAAAATTAATTTTATTCCTTAATCTTCTGTTGTTTACTCTTTATTATTCTGTTTCCTATTCATAAGAGGAAGGAATTTTACCATGATTTACCTTGAACAATTTCAATTTCCTACTAAAGATCAGGAATTTGATTTTTTCCTCTCCCAAAAACGCACTTGTTACGACAGTTTTTATCCTTTTAATTTATTGTCCAATAAAGATTTTCGCTGGCTTCATTTTGAACCCATTACCATTTTATGCGGTAGTAACGGCTGTGGTAAAACCACCGCCCTTAATATTATCAGCGAAACTTTATTCCTTCCAAGAGATACCCTTTTTAACCGCTCTAACTTTTGGGATACCTATATTGCCCTTTGTAAATACAGTTTAGAAAACCCACTGCCAAAACACAGCAAAACCATTGTTAGTGATGATGTATTTGATTACATGCTAAATATTCGCAATATGAACCAAGGGATAGACCATAAACGGGAAGATTTGTTTGAAGATTATTTAGATACCAAATATGCCCAATTTACCTTACAATCCATTGATGACTATGAAGCCTTAAAAAAAGTTAATTTGGCCAGAAAAAAAACCCAGTCAAAATATGTGCGAAACCGATTAATGGATAATGTGAGAGAGCTTTCCAATGGAGAAAGTGCATTTTTTTATTTTACCCAAAAAATGGCGGAAGAAGGCTTATATATTTTAGATGAGCCGGAAAATAGCCTGTCTCCGGAAAAGCAACTGGAGCTGGTACAATTTATTGAGGATTCGGTTCGTTTTTTCAATTGCCAGTTTATTATTTCTACCCACTCTCCTTTTTTCCTTTCCTTAAAAGGGGCAAAAATATACGATTTAGATGAAAATCCTGTTAGCCTAAAAAAATGGACGGACATTGAGAGTGTAAAAGCCTATTATCATTTTTTTAAAAATCATGAAAAGGCCTTTGAAGAAAAATAGTTTTATCCACCTTTGATCCCTAACAGCTTTTATCCTCCTTGTAAGTTTTTTATTTACATTACAAGGAGTTTCTGTTTATTTGTAGAATAAGGTATACTACATGGAAAATTACGAAGAAACTTTTACTTTACATACCCATATGCAACATTGAGGGAGGTTTATCTATGCCATCTTACCAGGAAATGACCCTAGAAAACCAAATGCAAGTGTTTTCCTATTCACTGCCCCATTTGCACTCCATTGAAGCCGCTTTATACTTTAAAGCCGGTTCTCTTTATGAACAGGGAGATTGTTACGGTATTAGCCATCTTCTTCAACATATGTGTTTACGCAATTTAAACGGCATTGAAAAGAAGGAATTGATTTCAAGGTTAGATGCTATTGGCGCCTCTCTTGAGGGCCATGTTTTTCCTGAAGCCATTGTTTTTTCCATGCGTTTCTCTCCTCAGTTTTTTGATAAGGCCATGGAAATTTTCGGCCAATTTTTTGCCGGCGGTACTTGGAGTGAAAAAGAAATTGCTGATGAAAAAGCCATTGTATTAAGACAGCTTGAAAATGAAGACCCGGATTTTTGGCTTGATATTAGGGAACACTATTGGCGTACCGAGCCTCAACCTCACTCTTTAAGGGGAAGTATCCCTTCGGTAAAAGAAATTACCTCTGCCCAACTTCACAATTTTAAAAAGGAAGTTCTTCATCCCGGAAATTCCTCCTTTGTATTAACAGGGAATTTTTCTAAAGGAATGCTCCATACGGCTTATGAGTTGTTTAATCAGTGGTCGGGTAAAGGGCCTTCTACCTTTGAACAGCCCTTACCTTTTAACTTTGGCTATCGCGATGAAAAAAACGATGTGTATATTGAAAACCACGGCCATAAAGGCCATGTGCACCTATCCTTTGATATTAATGATGAATTGCTCTTCCCTATTTGTGTGGATGTGTTAAATACCATTGTTGGAGAAGGCCCGGGATCAGCTTTATACGTTTCCCTTAGAGACAGATTGGCCCTTACAGATGAAGTGAGGTCAACCATTGAGGAAATAGGGGCCTTTAGGCGGTTTGTCATTGAGTTTTCTTTACCAAACAGCCAATTGCTTGAAGGGATTGAAGCTACCTTTCAAGAAATATATAAATTAACCCAACATATTAGCAGCCGTAAAATAAACCGTACAAAAATTTATTTTGAAGACAATGCCAGTTTTTTAATTGATGATGTTTCCAAGGTAAACAGGCGTTTAGGCTGGGGGTTTTTATCTCAAAGAATAGAAGAAGTGGACCCGGAAACTCGCCAGCAAATGTACCGTGATGTTAGCTCGGAAGATTTACTGGAAGCGGCACAAACCGTATTTAGAAGGGAAAACCTATGTTGCTATTTATCCTATAACCCCGCTATCTTATCCAAAGAAGCTATTATTCAAAAAACAGCTACCCTTCGAGACCTTTTGTCCTAAAACTTTGGGGTTCATGTTTCATCGTATTTTTTTTAGGGTATACATTTAATGGAAGAATTTTTCTAATGTAACCAAAGAAAGAGGCAAAACATGAGCCAACCCAAAGTACGTATTTGTAAAAAGTGCTCCGGCATTAGCTGCGAAAGTTTAAAAAAAATAGTAGGGGAAGAAGGTTTTTCCAAAGGATGTATTGGCCAATGTGCCCATCGCAATCCCCAATTAAAAGGAACTTGCTACGGCTTTATTAACGGCGAATTTGAAATTACCTTTAGTGAAAAAGATTTTTTAGATAAAATTAAATAACCCTCCCCTCGGGCTAAGCTCGAGGGGAGCTGTTTTAGAAGGTGAAGTATGATTAGTTTAGTAGTAGCTTATGATGAAAACCAAGGAATTGGCTATAAAGGAAAAATGCCTTGGCATATTCCGGAAGACTTGCGTAGGTTTCAAAACCTTACCTTAGGGCAAGGAATATTGATGGGTAGAAAAACTTTTGAAAGCATTGTACATATTGTAGGAGGTCCTCTCCCTTATAGAATGAACTATGTACTCTCCACCAGTCAAAATTACGATGCTCCCAATGTAAAAACCGTGACCTCTTTGGAAGAAGGGATTGAAGAAGGGAGAAAGAAAAACCTTCATCTACTTATTGGGGGAGGGGTTAAAGTATATGAGCAGGCCCTGCCTTTGTGCGATTTTTTATACATTACAAAAATTCACGCCACTTTTTCTGCCGATACTTTTTTCCCAAAATGGAATAAAGAAGATTTTACCTTGCTATTTGAAAAAAAGATAGAAGGAAAAACCCCTTATACCTTTTATACTTACGCAAAGAAAAGGATTCTTCTATAACAGAATGAGTTTTTACATTGTTGATAAGCTTTTTATATTTTTTCATAGAGCCATTTATAATATGCAGGAGAAAAAGGTTGTTATTTTTCCAAAATAAATAACAGCTGTCTTACTCGTGTATAATTATGTGTTATTTTTGTATATTATTTCCATTGACAGAGGTTGCGCGAGATTATATACTCTGTTTATGAATAATTATACGAAAGAAGGATGCTCAATGAAAAAACTGATGGCCTTAACCACAATGGTACTTTTACTTTTTTCCTTTACTACTTCTCTAGCCTGTACCGGCATTGTTGTAGGCAAAAATGCTACCGATGATGGAAGTTTTATCATTGGGCGAACTGAAGACATTTCCAGCGCTTACCATAAAAACTTTTTGGTAAACCCCGGAGTAGTTGGTGAAGGCACCAAAACCTTTACTGACCCCTATAACGGTTTTACCATTGAACTACCTGCCACTTCTTTTAAGTGGACCATGGTATCTGATGTGGTAGAACATGATGACGGCCAATATCCCCAAGCCTGTATGAATGAATTTGGCGTTGCTATTAGTGCAACAGTTTCTACGGCTGTAAATGACTTTGTAAAAGAGCATGACCCTTTACTAAAAGAAGGGGGCCTTAGAGAAGCTTATTTGCCTACAGTGGTCATTCCCTATGTAAAAACGGCTAAAGAGGCTGTGGAGCACTTGGGAAATATTATTGAAACCATTGGTAGTGCTGAAGGAAATACGGTTTTCATTGCAGATAATGAAGAAGCTTGGGTTATGGAAATTGTATCCGGCCATCAATGGGCAGCAGTAAAAGTACCTGACGATGCTTATGCTGTTATTCCCAACTGCATGATGTTAGGGTATATTGATTTAGAAGATACGGAAAATGTTCTTTCTTCCAAGGGAATTTATGATTTCCCTAAAGAAAAAGGTTTTTTGAAAACCTACAATGACAAGCCCCATATTGCCCTAACTTACGGAAGTGAACTTTCTGATGGAAATAGATTACGTGCCTGGGGGGGACAGCATTATTTCTCTCCTTCAAAAGCCATTGACTATAACAGCGAAGTTTTTGAGGTTTTTCAAACAGCCGATGAGCCCATTAGCCTTCAAAGTGCCATGAAAGCACTGGCTTATCGTTATGAGGGAACAGAATATGACGTGAACGAAAACCCTCAGTTTCGTGCTATTGGTGCTGAAGGAACCACAGAAGCCCACTTGTACCACTATAAAGCCAACGGGGTGATGACCCAATGGCTATCCTTAGGCAACCCTGAACACAGCATTTACCTACCTAGTTATTACCACATTGAAGATACCCCTGAAGCCTTTAAACTTCCCGGCAAAAACTATCAAAGCCAGTCTGCTTACTGGACCTTCCGTGGTTTAGCTGCCCTTTGTGAGGTTGACCGGGTTCAGTACGGCCAAGGTGTAAAGGATTATTGGAACCAATACCAAGGAGAGTTAATTACTCAAATGGCTATAGAGGATGAAGTATATCTCTCTTTACAGGAAGAGGAAAAAGGCCCTTATGCTACGAAATTATTTGAAGAAATTTCTGCCAAGGCCTTGGCAGATGCAACTACTATGACTGATGAATTAATGTATTTTTTATGTAAGCGCGGTTCCATGAGTAAAACCCCAAAAGCCCCTTTCAGCCCTTCCCTTCTTCCAAAGGTAGAATAAGTAAAAACCCCGATGAGTAATCCTTCATCGGGGTTTTCTATTTAAAGTCTTTTGGCTAATAACAATTTCCCTATCCTTAGCTTCATTTTATCAGCATGTTTCCAAGCACATCACCTGACAGTAGTTCTATTTCTTCCATCATAAAATTACCATGAAGCATTTGGTTTTTATGCTATACTTATTTAAGATTTATAGAAATTCATGATGATATAATAAGATATAAACAACAGTAAGGGTTTATAGCAAAGTTGAAAGAGATAGCCAGATGTCTTGCTTCTTGGGTCATAAATGGAATGGCTGCAAATGTATACGATGTGGTGAATATCGAGAAGAGCATCATATTTGGAATGGCTGCAAATGCATAATCTGTGGCGAAAGAAAATACACAAACTACAATTGGAACGGTTGTAAATGCACAATATGTGGAGCTGTATAAGATAAAGATCATGATTGGATTTCTGAAAAACCTTCTACAGTTTGCGCACAATGTAGACGATGTAAACAATACCTGTTGCATAACTGGCATGATAAAAAATGCACTCATTGTGGAATGACAAATAAGGAAATGGATAATATAATGAGAGAGATTAATTATGATAGAGACATAAAAAAAGGTATGTGAGATACTTATCCAAAAAAACTTTTACTATTGCAAGCTAGCTTTACCGACTATGGTGAAACTGGTTTACTTTAGTCAGTGGACATATGAGGTTTTACCAAATTGATAGACATCCCCAAGGGATATCAGAGGGTGTCGATAAAGTCGACACCCTTCAAATAAATGAAATTTCATTTATTTGAGCTTGCAGATTTATCTTATTCGTCTTTTAGACTCATGGTCAGATAAATCTGTAGTGTAGGATTTTCTTAGGAAAATCCACGAAGCCTACCGCACATGTCGCTAGGCTTCGATTTAAAATGAAGGCGTCTTGCCGCCTTCATTCATCCCGCGTTTTTAAGGGAAGATGACCATTAACATGAAAAGAATGGCCATTAATTTTTGTGATTCATCTTAGTTCAAGGGATTACTAGACTCCATTTTTGCTAAAAGAGCGGAAAATGAGAGAAAAAAGAATTTTAAGACAGCCTAAATTATTTCTTTTGTTTTTTGAAAAAAACAGCTTTTTTATTGATAAATCAATTTGAAAACTTGATACTTTTTTATATAAAAAAGGGCCCTATCATTTTTGATAGGGCCCTTTAGAAACTAGAATATTATTCCTGTCCGGCTAAGCGCTTGTACAGTGCCAGTTTTTGTGCTGCTTCTTGTTCTGCTTCAGCGAACAATTTTTCAGCAGTTTCAGGATACTGTTTGGCTAAGGAAGTATAACGTACTTCCCCTTTAAGGAATTCTTGATAGCTTTCAGTAGGATCTTTACTATCGATAATTAAAGGATTTTTTCCTTCTTCGGTTAACAGGGGGTTGTACCTAAATAGTGGCCAGTACCCTGTGTTAACGGCTTTGCGAATTTCAGCTTGTGCCAAGCCCATGTTAATGCCATGGTTGATACAAGGAGAGTAAGCAATAATGATAGAAGGACCGGGATAGGCTTCCGCTTCGTTAACAGCTTTCATTAACTGGGCAGGGTTAGCACCCATTCCAACTTGAGCAACGTATACATAACCGTAACTCATAGCCATCATAGCCAAGTCTTTTTTACGGGTACGTTTACCTGCGGCGGCAAATTTAGCAATAGAGCCTGTAGGAGTAGATTTTGAAGCTTGACCACCGGTGTTGGAATATACTTCAGTATCTAAAATTAAAATGTTTACATCTTCTCCTTGGGCAATAACGTGGTCTAAACCACCAAAGCCAATGTCGTAAGCCCAACCGTCACCACCGATAATCCAGATGGATTTTTTCACCATGAGGTCACGTTTATGGTAAATTTCTTCTGCTAAAGTATCTAGTTCGCTGCCGGAAGTACGTAGTTCATCAACCAATTTGGTTAAGGCTTTAGAAGCTACTTTGCTTTCCTCTGCCAAGTCTTTTCCATCTAACCAAGCTTGACAAATATCTTTGGCATCGCCGTTTACTTTTTCCATTAAGGAAGTAACTTGTTCTGCCAATTTATCCCGGCGTTGTGATACAGCCAAGTTCATACCAAAACCAAACTCCGCATTGTCTTCAAACAAGCTGTTGGCCCAAGCAGGACCGTGGCCTTCTTCGTTTACAGTGTAAGGGCAAGTAGGTGCAGAACCGCCATAGATGGAAGAACAACCTGTAGCGTTAGCAATAATCATTCTATCTCCAAATAATTGGGTAATCAATTTTACATAAGGGGTTTCACCGCAACCTGCACAAGCGCCGGAGAATTCAAACAAAGGCTGTAAGGCCATAGCATTTTTAACAATGTTTTTGTTTCCTACTTCTTCCGGTACAGGAATAGTTTGAGCATATTCCCAGTTCTTTTCTTCGTGTTTTTGACTTTCCAAGGGTTCCATGCGCAAAGCCTTGGTTTTAGAAGGACAAACTTCTACACAGTTGCCGCAACCTGTACAGTCCATAACGCTAAATTGTAAGCGATATTCTTTGCCGGCAAAATCTTTACCTGTGGCTTTTAAGGTTTCAAAACCTTCAGGTGCATTGGCTTTTTCTTCTTCATTTAAATAAACAGGACGCATAACAGCATGAGGACAAACCAGTACACAAGTATTACATTGGATACAACTCTCCGGTAGCCATTGAGGTACATTTACTGCAATGCCGCGTTTTTCAAATTGAGAAGTAGCTGTAGGTACAACTCCTGCCGGATCGAAGGCGGAAACCGGTAGTTTATCCCCTTCTTGAGCAAGAATAGGGCTAACAACTTCTTCAAAATATTGGGTTGCAGGTACTTTTAGCGGGGTAGCGCCGGTAGTAGCTGTGGCCCAAGTTTCAGGTACTGTTACTTCTTTTAAGCCGGAAATGGCAATATCAATAGCATCCCAGTTCTTTTTAACTACATTGTCGCCCTTACGGCCATAAGTTAGTTTAGCATATTCTTTCATATACTTGTCTGCATCATCATAAGGAATTACATTGGCAAGTTTAAAGAAAGCCGCTTGCATAATGGTGTTAATTCTGCCGCCCATACCCACTTGTTTAGCTAAGTCAATAGCATCAATGGTGTAGAAACGGATTTTTTTCTTCGCCAGGTCTTGTTTTAAGCTTACCGGCAAGTGTTCTTCCATTTCTTCAGGTGCCCATGGGCTATTTAGTAGGAATACTCCCCCTTCTATTAAGGTGGAAGTCATATCATACATGGTTACGTAAGCCGGATTGTGGCAAGCCACAAAGTCGGCAGTATCGATTAAATAAGTACTTTGGATAGGTTTTTTACCAAAGCGAAGGTGGCTAACGGTAATACCACCGGATTTTTTAGAATCGTAGGAGAAGTAACCTTGGGCATACATATCGGTATGATCTCCAATAATTTTAATGGAGTTTTTGTTGGCGCCAACGGTACCGTCAGAACCTAAACCATAAAACTTACAGGCTACTGTGCCTTCAGGAGCAGCTACCACTTTTTCCCCAAGGGCTAAAGAGGTTTTAGTAACGTCATCTTCAATTCCTACAGTAAAGTGATTTTTCTGATCTCCTGCAAGGTTATCGTAAACGGCTTTAACCATGGTGGGGGTAAATTCTTTACTGCCTAACCCATAGCGGCCGCCAATTACTTCGATATTGGATTTACCGGCTTCTTTTAAAGCGGCTAATACATCTTCATATAAAGGTTCCCCTAAGCTACCGGGCTCTTTAGTACGGTCAAGTACTGCAATGCGTTTGGTAGTTTCAGGTAAGGCTTTGATAAAGTAATCCATAGAAAAAGGACGATATAAGCGAACTTTTAACAGCCCTACTTTTCTGCCTTGTTTTTCTAATAGTGCAATGGTTTCTTCAACAGCTTCACAGCCTGAACCCATAGCAATAATTACATCTTCTGCATCAGGTGCACCAAC
>CAZEIB010000016.1:6533-17339 GCA_964511785.1 uncultured Oscillospiraceae bacterium | reverse complement strand
GCCCCATAAGCGCCAATCCATTTTGACGCAATAGACAAGCCTATAAAAAAACCGCTTAAGAGTAAAGGCAGCAGCCTTTTCTCCCATCCAACCGCATAAATATCCGTTTGCATATACCTAAACATTGCCCAATACGCCAGCATAATAAACAGCACAGGGAAGCTATCAATAGTGGCAATTCGTGTTTGGGCAAAGTGCATTAAATCAAAGGTCATTAAAAGCATGGCAGCTATGGCAAGACTGCGTTTTTTAGTAAGTTGCTTTGCAAGCAAATACATTGCTGGTACCATCAATACCCCTACTAAAGCTCCAGCAAAACGCCAACCAAAGGGGGTCATTCCAAACAAAGCAATTCCCCAACTAATAAAAATTTTTCCAAGGGGAGGATGACTGGTTTCATAAGGTTGAATTCCATGAAGGTGCTCATAGGCAGTTCTTGCATGATAAATTTCATCAAAATAAGTGCTATTATACCATCCCGGTTCTCCAAAAAAGGTATCTTGTTCATCCAATAAAGCGCTAGCATTTGCACTAATGGATTGATTTTCAGGAACATAATGTTCTTCAATGGTTACAGGAAGAACTTTTCCTGTAACATCTCTAAAGATCAATTCCCACAAGTTTAGCCCTACAGAGTCTACAGATATTTTTACATACCTACCGGTAAACAGTTTTTCTGTTTCTGCTGCATCTGTATAGGCATATTTCCATTTATAGCAATCTCTGTAATCATCATCTTTGCCCAAAGCAATGCGGTAATAGTTGTCCCATATTTCCCCGTCATTGCTGGTGGATACAAAAAAATCCTTTCGATTAACCCCACTATAAAATAATAATTGATAAGGATTTTCGCTGTGCGTATCTATAACAATATATTCTCCTGAAGTCACAGATTTCCACTGGGTTTGAGGTGAAACTGTGCTACCTAAATTACTAAAAGTCAACAGGGCAAAAAACACTGTGGTTATAAGAACAATTATTATATCTTTTTTATCAAAGCCCATATGATGCTTACGAGGATTTGGCTGATAGTCTTTTTTATAATCATCTAATTGGTATTGTTTTTTTTCTTTAAGAGAGCCCTTTTCTTTATTAGAGGTAATTGAGGCGGTAATCCATAGGGTATAAATACTAATGGCCACATTTATAAAAGAGATGACTTGATTAATTTTATGGGTTTCCGGTGACAGATGCCCTCCTTGGCCATTTAATAAAATATCATTGTGTAAAATAATACCTACATTGAAAAAAGTGGTAACGGTAATTCCCAACATCACCCATAATATTCTTCGGTCTTTTTTAATGGTATATGCTAAAAAGAGAAGAATTAATGCTGGGTATATATATCTTTCATGCATTTTAACCGCAAAAGAGAAAATAACAATCAACATCATGGCGCCAACCATTGGTAAGTTCTGAAGGTCTTTTCCTTGAAAGAAAAGCCAGACTGCTAACAAGATTGTAATGATTAATGAAGTATTTCCTACCAAGGCAAAAGAAACTTTTAATAAGCCAAATACAAAATATAGTATTCCTGTTAATAAAAGAAGGATAGGGGTCACGTATTTGTTAAAAGACTTTTTCTCTTTTTGAATATTTTTATCAGTAGAAAATTTAGCCTTTTTATATAAGATTAACCCATTAACAAAAACAATTCCACTTCCAAAAATCATTAATATCTTCCCACCATGGTGGCTAATGTTTGTCCCTATATCACTCCAGTTTCCCCCTAGTAAATAAAAGAAGTTAGCTGCATTAACACTGGCATAGGGATAGGAGGATAAGGTGTTTTTATATAGGTCAATAATCCAACTTAAATTTCGTCCTCCATTAAAGGGCAAAATAATAAGAGCAGCCACTCCTAAGGAAAGGAAAAAGCCAATGAGTAAGTTTTTAATTCCTTTTTTTCTTTCAAGGGAATTCTTTTCCCATATAAAAGAGAAAACAATAGCTAAAAGTCCTAAAGGACCAAACATTAGAGCTTGGGGCTTGGTTAATATGCTTATTACAAAAACAGGCAAAACCCATTGCCATTTTTTCTCTAAAGCCAGTAGTACTACTAATAAAATACTCAAAGCTAACACGCTGTCAATTTGTCCCCAGGCGGCACTGTTTAGTATTGTTAAAGGATTAAAAGCATAAAGTAATCCAAGGGAAAGAGCGCCTAAAGGAGTAAAACGTTTTTTTCCATAACGGAATATGATAATTGCCCCCAATAAGTCAGCCATGTTTGGGACAAAACGTATAATCATATGTTGTAATTGAGTAAAGTAAACATTAATCCATGAAATTTTTTCACCTAAAGCTGCAATACCTTTATTTACAATACTGTTAAAAGCTAAAACATATAAATACCCCGGTGGATAGTCACAAAAGCTGGTATTCGAATAGAACCCTTGAGGGGTAAAGCGATTAACTTCATCTCCCCAAACAATAAAGCAGTTCATGTCTACTCCATATCCCGGAATTTTAGCAGAGATAATAAGACGGAAAAACAAAGACAATAAAAGGCCTGTTACAAATATAATGTTAATAAGTTTTTTATTGCTTTCAACGTCGTCTAAAGAATTATTGTTCTTTCCTCTTTCGAAAAAACGATATAAGACTAGTAGAAGGATAATGTAAAACAATAAGATTGAAGACCAGGTAAACCAAGGTTTGTTTTCATTGATTTGGTTTTGATTAACTACTTCTTTTTGTTCTTCAACAAACCATTTTCCACTTACTGCACCTAATGGAATGCTAGGTACTTCAACAAGAGAGACCTGGGAAAAATATGCTTTACCTTTACTTTCACCACTGTATCCTCCTAAACGCAACCACACCTCAATAGAGGATTGCTTTGGGCCTGTAGTACCGTAAGATTCAATATAGGTCCATTTTTCTGAGCCATATACACCGGGAGGCATATCATGAATGCCTCCAATGGAAAGGTTTGCTCCCCAGCCATTATCTTCTACATTTTCTGTTTTAATATATCCACTTAATTTATAGGTAGCATTAGGTTTTACTTTTACTTCTTGAACGTATCTGGCATCATTATCATCTAAATTCCAAATTGATAATGCATTTCCTTCTTCATTCTCTATTGGTTCCACTTTATATAAAGTATAATCCTCTTGGGAAAACCATGCTTGTGTATACCAATTGTTAGGCATGTTTAGATGGTCTACAGAAGTAAAATTTCCGTTTTTCAATAAGTTTTCCTCTGCAAAAACTGTCATTGTAAGTAGGCTTATTATAAAAAAACCTATTAAAATTCGTGATATTTTTGTTCTGTTCATTTTCTTTCCTTTCTAGTTTCCTAAGCAGAAAAGGCGTTTTCTATATGCCAAATTTCATCTTTACTAATTTCTACAACATCAATTCGTACATCACGGTGGTGGAGGTTTTGGGTAAGCAAATAGTTTTCTACAGCAAGCAAAAACCTCTTTTTCTTTTTATTTGTAATGGACCAAACACCCTCACCTTTCATTCCTTTTGGTCTATACTTTACTTCTATAAACACCACTTGACTTCCTTTTTCCATAATTAAATCAATTTCCCCTTCCGGGGTTTTATACCTAGCTTTTACTAAACAATAACCTTTTTTCTCCAGATAGGATCTTGCTAATTGTTCTCCTTCTAGCCCTTTTTCATAAGTACTTTTCATACTATACCTACTTTTATGTTAAAATGTTTTTTAAAAAACTTAAGCGGTGAATGGGCGTTGGTCCATGTTTTCGAATAGCCTCTATATGTGCTTTAGTACCATAGCCTTTATGTTTGGCAAAACCATATTCAGGGTATTCTTTGTCTATTTTAACCATTTCTCTATCTCTAGTTACTTTTGCAATAATACTAGCAGCAGCAATTGAATAGCTAGTTCCATCTCCTTGTATAACGGTTTGATGATTTTCAATGTTGACTTTGTCTCTACCATCAACTAAAAACCAGTGAGCAGGTGCTTTTTCACTGGCTTTTTCCATAGCACTTTTCGTTGCTTGTAAAATATTAATTTCATCAATCACCCTAGGAGTAACTTCGCCAATACCAATAAACAAAGCATTTTTACAAATTTCTTCAAATACTTTCTCACGTTTTATAGGTGAAAGCTTCTTACTATCGTTAATATCATTAATAAAATGATGTTGTGGCATAATAACGCATGCAGCTACAACGTTACCGGCCAAAGGTCCTCTTCCAGCCTCATCAATACCAGCAATAACTAGTCCTTGATTCCAATAGGTTTTATCAAAAGAAATCAGTTTTTTGATTCTTTCCTCTTTTGTTACTCTTGCCATTTCCACCTCAAAATAAAAACATGTTTATTACTACTTTTTTAAACTATTATTTGTAAAATAAGAATCATATTTTTTAAACATAAATACTATTCTCTTTTTCTTAACTTTAATGTAGGTCCTTTGGATTTATCATAGTTTTTAGCTTTTTCAAGGGTGATTTTTCCTAATTTCCCACTTCTAAACTCATCTAAAATAATAGAACTTCCTCTATCTGTATCAGCAACACCACCTTTTGCTAGCCAGCCCCTACCTAAACAAGCTTGTTCTAAAAGTTCTCCTTGAATAATTTCCCCTTCAAGCTTGTACCGTTCTTTCACTTGTTTTGGAATCGTTTCCATTAAATCACTTAGTAGCTGCTCCACTAAGGTTTCTTTATCAATAATATCATCTCTTATGGTACCAATATAGGCTAAGCGCATCGCTGCGTTATGGTCATCAAATCTAGGCCATAAAAGCCCTGGAGTATCCAGCAGTTCTAAATAAGGAGTAACCTTTACCCACTGATTCGCACGGGTAACACCCGGTTTGTCTCCTACTTTGGTAATAGCCCCCCCATGTAATTTGTTGATTAAAGTACTTTTCCCAACATTAGGAACACCAACAATCATTGCTCGAACAGTTTTTTTAATTCCTCTTTTAGCAGCTCTTTCAACAATTTCTTCTGTTGTTTTTTCAATAAGAGAAAAAATCTCTGCTGCTCTTCCTTTTTTAGCATCATAAGGTTTTGCCAATATATCTTCTTTTTTAAAAGATTCAATCCAGTTTTTTGTTTCAAAGTTTTGAGCCAAATCGGACTTGTTTAAAAGAAGAACCCTATTTTTCCCCCGTATTAATCCTTCTAAGTCGGGATTTCGGCTAGAATGGGGAATTCTTGCATCACATAGTTCAATAACTAAATCAACCCGTGTAAGTTGTTGGGTTAATAATCGTTTTGCTTTCGCCATATGCCCTGGATACCATTGTATGTTCATAAAAATCCCCTTTTTTATTTCCATTGTGAAATTTGAGTATATCATTTCGTTACAAATTGTTCAATTGACCTTGATTAAGTTTATGGTATAATAAAAAAAGCAAATGAAAGTTGGTGGTATGTTGTGGGAAATAACTCAAAAATAGCAATTGTAACAGATTCCTCTTGTGATTTACCTAATGAAATTATTGAACAATATCATCTTCATGTTCTTCCACTTAGAATTATATCTTCTAAAGGAGAATTTAGAGATCGTATTGATATTTCTCCTGAAGATTTATATGCCATCATGAAGGAAGAAATTCCTAAAACCAGTTTACCGCTACCAGAAGAAATTGGTCATATGTACAGTTCCTTATATGAAGAAGGCTATACAGATATTCTTCATTTTTCCATCTCTTCTCGTCTTAGTGGTACTTATAATATTAGCAGATTGGTTGCCGATGAGTTTAAAGAAGACCACTCAATAAACATTCATGTTATTGATACCCTTACCCTTTCGGCTGGCCTGGGTCTTATTGTTTTAGAAGCAGCCAAATCTTTAGAAAAGGGATATACTTGTGAAGAGATTATTGCAAGGTGCTACCAGGCTAGAAGTACCCAGTTAGGGGTTTTTATTGTTAAAACCTTAGAGTATTTGCGTAAAGGCGGTCGAATTGGCCTTGTGGAAGGTGTTGTAGGCAATTTGCTAAAAATTCGTCCTGTAATTTATGTTAATAAAGATGGAGTATATGAAACCCTTGCTAAAGCTCGTGGTTATGCTAATGCTTTAGAAACCATGGTGGGCGAAGTTGTGCGAAAATATGCTAATAAAAAAATCCATTTGACCGTGGTACATGGTGCTGCGCTTGAAGAGGCGAATCAATTACTGGAAAAATTAAAAAACAAACTGAATGTAATAAGTTCTTATATTTCTCCTGTTAGCCCTGCTCTTGCTATACATACAGGCCCTGGACTTTTAGGAATTATTGCTCATGAAGTAATATAAACAATAATAAAGCACCTTAGTGTAGTGTGCTAAGTAAGACGAACCATAAAAAAACAGTCTATCCTTTTATAGTAGACTGTTTTTTACTCTTCACTTTTTGCATAACACTACAACCATAGGAGTTTTTTATTATTCATAAACTATAGGATTAACTGTATTTTCAGGTTTTTCTTCGGAAAAGATCTTTAAAATATTTTCACAAGCAGCTTTTGTCATCTTATTTCTACTATCCAAGGTGTTGGTTCCCACATGAGGAGCTAACACCACTTGTTTCATAGGTAATAGCTTTTCAGGCACATTAGGTTCATTTGGAAATACGTCTAGCCCTGCACCGGCAAGTTTTCCTTCTTCCAGCATTTCAATTAAGGCGTCATAGTCCATTACGCCGCCACGAGCAGTATTTATCACAATGCTACTTTCCTTCATTAAAGCCATTTTTTCTTTGGATAGAAGGTTTTTACTTTGAAGCGTTAAAGGCGTATGTATTGAAACAACGTCTGATTCTTTTAGCAATTCATCTAGTGAAGTGTATTCACAATCAAAAGCGTCTTCATTTTTTAATTTGTTTCGATTATGATAAAGAACCTTCATCCCCATCAGTTTTCCAAATTGAGCTACAATTCCTCCAATACGCCCCATGCCAATAATACCCAAGGTTTTTCCTCCTAAAGAAAAACCGGTGAACTTGCTTAAACCAAATTGGTTTTGAGGGTTTTCCCGTATGTTTTCATTTAACACACACAAATTTCTTGCCACTGAAAGAATTAAGCCAATAGCAATTTCTGCTGTGGGTAAAGCTGTAATATTAGGAGTGTTGGTTACCGGTATTCCTCTTTGTGTAGCTGCCTGAACATCAATTTGGTCATAGCCAGCACCAAAATTGCTAATAACTTTCAGTTTTGGCGCTGATTCTATCATTTCTTTATCTACTTTTCCGGATGCTAAAATAGCCTCTACATCCGGTAAATAAGAAAAAATTTCTTCTTTCGAAAAGGCTTTCCCAAGTCCGGGATAAAAAACTGTATGCCCTTTCAGCATTACTAGTTCTTCATCAGGAACTCCTCTTAGGACTAATATTTTTGCCATAATACAACTCCTTTATCATTTTCTTTGATCAATAAAAATTGCCAAGTTCATAAAATCTTCCATGGTGCATTCTTCGCCTCTGGCTTTCTCTTTTATATTGCTTTTTTCCAAAAGCTCCCTTACCCTTTCTTTTGAAAAAGAAAAAGAGCTTTGCAAGTTGTTTGCTAAGGTTTTTCTTCTCATTAAAAAGGCTCCTTTGACCACCTTTAAAAAGGTTGCTTCATGGGCTATCCACTGACTGGGAAATTCTTCCGGCTTTTTTACATTCATTTTAATAAAAGCACTGTCTACCTTAGGTGGAGGTATAAAAAAGGAAGCTTCAACCATTTTTTCAATGCTGATGGAGCAATAATATTGACATAAAATACTAAGTGGTCCATAACCCTTCTTTTTTGAAGTTGCCATTATTTTTTCAGCCACTTCTTTTTGAATCATCAAATAAATTTGTGAAAAATATTCTTTATGTTTTAATAACAAATGAATAATTTCACTGGTAATATAATAAGGAATATTTGCAATTACTTTTATGGAAGAATCTTGAAAAGATGTTAGAATATTTAAAAAATCAATAGTTAAAACATCTCCATGTATTAATGTAAAAGAAGGGTATTCTTCTTCCATAAGCTTTAATACAGGTATTAAATCCTCATCCACTTCAATAGAAATTACTTTTTTTGCCTTAGAAGCCAATTTTTTTGTTAAGTTTCCTAATCCCGGTCCAATTTCTAAAATCTTATCTTCTTTAGATAAGCCTGTTAACGCTATTAGTTGAGTTAAAAGCTTTTCATCTTCAATAAAGTTTTGGCCTAGGGCCTTTTTATGATAATGTTTTTTCGTCATAATCCTCTTTTTTATAACAGACCTCTGCCAAGGCAGAGGTCTGTTATATGATTGTTATTTTAAAAGTTCTTTAACCTTTTTTACCACATTATCTGTAGTAAATCCAAATTTTTCAAACAAAATTGCTGCCGGCGCAGAAGCACCAAAATGGTCAATAGACACGGTTTTTCCATCTAAACCAATATACTTATACCAAGGCATTGCCACTCCTGCCTCTGCTGATAAACGTTTTCTAATGGATTTTGGTAAAATTTGGTTTTGATAAGCTTCATTTTGCATATCAAATAATTCCATACACGGCATAGAAATTACCTGTACATCAATATCTTCTTTAGAAAGAAGCTTTTGTGCCTCTACTAAAATTTCCATTTCACTACCCGACCCCATTAAAAGCACATCGTAATTTTCTTGATCGGCCTTTGATAGTATATAGGCTCCTTTCAAAGCTTCTTTTCCACTATTATCGTACAGGGGAAGGTCTTGCCTGGTTAGTACTAAGCAAGTAGGCAAGCCACTGGTTAAAGCCGTCATCCATCCTGCTGCTGTTTCTTTACTATCAGCAGGTCTAACGACCAATAAGTCAGGAGTAGCCCTTAAACCGGCTAAGTGTTCAATGGGCTGATGAGTAGGCCCATCTTCACCTACACCAATAGAGTCATGAGTTAATACATAAGTTACAGGCGCTTTCATAATAGCTGACATACGCATGGCATTTTTCATATAATCGCTAAATACAAAGAAAGTGGCACAGTATACCCTTAACCCTCCATGTAAGGCCATACCATTACAAATTGCTGCCATGGCATGTTCTCTTACGCCAAAGTGCATATTACGTCCACCACGATTTTCTGCACTATAATCTCCTCCATTTTGAATCAAAGTTTTTGTTGAAGGAGCTAAGTCGGCAGAACCACCAACTAAGTTTGGAATTCTTTCTGCTAAATAATTTATTACATCATAGGAAGAATTTCGAGTTGCTTTTTTTCCGGAGAAATTCCAATAATCTTCTTCTTCAAAAATTTCTTTAGAAATTTCTTCTTTAAACCATTGCTCCCACTCTTCTTTTAAAGCAGGATATTTCTTTCCGTAATCTTCAAAAAGTTTTTTCCATGCTTCTTCTGTTTTATTCCCTTTTTCAGCTATTTCTTTGGTATGGGCATACACCTCGGGATCAACATAGAAGGATTCCTCTTTCATTCCAAAAAAAGCTTTTGCTTTTAATAAATTTTCTTCTCCTAATGGCTCACCGTGAGCACTTGCAGATCCGGCTTTTTCAGAGCCATAGCCAATCACTGTAGGCACAACAATTAAGGAAGGTCTATGGTCTTTTTTGGCTTTTTGTATTGCTTCTCCAATTTGTTGAATATTATTTCCATCTTGAACATGCTCTACATGCCATCCATAAGCTTCAAAGCGTTTTGCTACATCTTCTCGCATAGCAATATTTGTGTTTCCTTCAATTGTAATGTTATTAGAGTCATATAAAACAATTAATTTTTCCAGTTCCAAGGTTCCTGCCAAAGAGGCAGCCTCACTGGCAATTCCCTCCATCATACAACCATCGCCTGCAATGACATAGGTGTAGTGATCAATTAAAGGGAAAGCCTCTTTGTTAAATTTCTCTGCTAACATTGTTTCAGCAATGGCAAAACCTACTCCGTTAGCCACCCCTTGACCAAGTGGTCCCGTAGTGGTTTCAATTCCAACGGTATGCCCGTATTCAGGATGGCCCGGTGTTTGACTTCCCCATTGACGGAAATTTTTTATCTCATCCATAGATAAGCCAAAGCCAAATAAATGCAGTAAAGAATACATTAAAGCACTGGCATGACCGGCAGATAAAACAAAACGATCTCGATTAATCCAAGAAGGATTATAGGGATTATAGTTCATTTCATTTGCCCAAAGAGAGTATGCCATCGGAGCCATTCCCATGGGTGCACCTGGATGACCACTTTTTGCTTTTTGAACCATGTCTGCTGATAATACCCGGATTGTGTTTACCGTTTTTTCAGAAATATTCATAATAACCTCCACAATAATTTGATTGATTAATGATTTTTTATATATTCTTCCAAAGGTTTAATATCAACTCCCTCAGCCTGGGATAAGGGAATGAGAAGTTCCTTTATCACTTTAACAATTCCACCTGATACATCACTTTCTATATTTAGTGGCAACACCGGATCATGAACAGATAAGCGAAGCAGAAACCATCCTTCTTCTAACCCATCTTCATTGCTAGAGAAACTGTATCTAATCCCTTCTCTATTATCAGGTGCAATTGTCCAATAAGGGCAGTTTTCGCCAAAAGCAATTACCTGTTCAATACATTCTCGTCCTATGCGTTGAAACTCTTCTCCATCAATGTTTAAACGAAGTTCAACTGCTTCAACAGGTTCTTTTAACTCTTCAATGAGTGCACTAATTTCTTTTCCATCTTGCTTTAATTTCATCGTTTCTGCAACTAATAAAGTGGCTAAATACATTCCGTCATCTAAAAAATGATTATCTCTAAAGGCAGCATGGCCACTGGTTTCAATAGCTAAAGGGCAATTAATACCATTTTCATTTAATAAAATAGCTTCATCAATCACATTACGATAGCCCCGTTTATAACGATAATGCTCTCCTCCCCA